>NZ_JBMVQX010000011.1:0-96614 GCF_050522745.1 Myroides sp. C15-4
TTTTTAATTTGTTGAACGTTGACTTTCATAGGAAAATTGAATTTTTATGGTCAACCTATGTCAGGGACGTACATGGTAAGTGGTGAATGGAAAGTGGAGAGTGGAAAGTGGTGAGTGGATGGTGGTGAGTGGATGGTGAACGTCACCAAAAGTCAAAAACCAAAAGTCAAATAACCAAAAGTCAAATAACAAAAAAAGCCTTCTATAACGAAGGCTTTTTGTATTTTTCTAGGTGAAACTCACCGTCAAAGTGACCATAAGTAAAATAATTAATCCAATCTCCGAGGTTGATATATTTCGATTGTTCATTGAGGTCAATGACCATGGGTAGATGACGGTGGCCGAATACGAAGTAATCATAGTGTTTACTTTCTAATTTTCGCTTGGCGTACAGCACAAGCCATTCTTTATCTTCTCCTAAAAATCGAATGTCCTCATCACCGGAAATCAACTTGTTTTTCACTGAGAGGTATTGGGCTAAGCGCACGCCAATATCAGGGTGTAACCAGTTAAATAACCACTTGGAAAATTTGTTGGTGAACACTTTTTTCATGCGTTTGTATCCTAAATCTCCAGGGCCTAATCCATCGCCGTGACCAATAAAAAATTGCTTGCCATTGATGGTGAATACTTGCGGCTCGTGAAAAACGGGAATTCCCAATTCCGTTTGGAAGTAGTTATTCATCCACAAATCGTGATTACCCACAAAAAAATAGATGGGAATGCCTTGGTCTTTAAGCTGTGCTAATTTACCAAGAACACGAACAAACCCCTTTGGTACAACTGTTTTGTATTCAAACCAGAAGTCAAAGAGATCTCCCAAGATGAATAAAGCACCCATGTCTTGTTCCTTTTCGTTTAGCCATTCCACAAAAAGCTGTTCTCTTGGTAAGCTTTTTTCACGCGTAGGCGCTCCGAAATGTTGATCAGAGGCAAAGTAGACGCCTTTAGTTGTATCAATTGTAAAATCCACAGTTGCTTATAAATTATCAGATTGAAACCACTCGGCATAAGAAGAATCCGTTTCTTGTAAACGCAAAGAATACAAGGCAAGGTTTTCTGGTAAGCGATTCTTGATTTTTTGAGCAAAGTCAATCACCATATTCTCACTCGTTGGTTGGTAATCCACCAAAATAACATGATGTCCGCGATCTTTTAACTCTTGTGCCAACTCAACATGAGGGGTGTTTTGATTAAAAACAGTAGCGTGATCAAAAATATCGACGATTTCCTCTTTCACTATTTTTTTTAGATCACTGAAATCAATTACCATCCCAAACTTGACATGAGATGAATCAGTAATTGGTGTGCCTATTACAGTAACAGCTAGTTTATAGCTGTGTCCATGTACATTGCGACATTTACCGTCATATCCATATAATGCATGACCTGTTTCGAAAGTAAATTGTTTTGTAATTCTAATTTTAGACATAACCAAAAATTTTGACAAAGGTAGTGAAAAATCTAGTTGGGTAGTCTGATATTGGGCGTGGATTAGGTTCTTTAGGTTTTTTTTAAAACAGACGATAGTTCAGTTGAACTTTTACCATGGGATAATATTCAAAGATTTTCATAAGAGCATCGGTATCTTCAAAGTTGTGTTCTTTGGTTGTCATTGTTTCTATATTTACGCCATTTTGTTTGAGGGTATACTTACCTGCAAATAAGAGACCCACTTCGAGTTTTGCCCCCAAACGACGGCGGGGAATTGCTCTTCCTACACCGATTCCAATATAGGGTTTTAGGGTATTGCCCAATGTGAGTTCGGCGTTTAATTGACCGTTGGTGATGTCAATTTTTTGTCCATTGAATTCGAGCGTTGGCCATTCATAAGGCGATTGCAATTCAGCTGGGCTTCCATCTTTGTTGGTGATACTACCGCGGGCAGTCAATTTGGTACTTCCGAAATAAAGTCCACTACTGAGGTAAAGGATGCCCTTTTTAAAGGGGTAATAATCGACCACTAGGTGACCGTGAACATTTCTTGCATCGCCTCGCATTTCATAATATACATTTTGACCAAAGGCTTCGTTTAATAAACCATAGGGGTCATCTAATGCAATACGATGCTGACGGGTGGTATAGCTGAAGGTATTGAGTCCTCCTTTGATGTAAAAATGGTTGACTAGGGGTGTTACAGCTTCAGCAGTAAACCCTAAAGTAGTGAGTCCAGCTGTAAGTGCTAGGTGATCGAAGGGCGTTGTGTTGTGTTCTTGATTAGGCTGTTGAGCATGAATAAAAGGAGGGTAAGCAAAGAAGAAGAACAACAGAATTTTGACTTTCATTTTTGATTTAAAGATAGCTTTTATACAAACACGACTATACGGGAAATCGTGTTTGTATTTAGCTATTTACGGTCTTTTTTATTTTTGTTTAAACGCTTGTAGCGCTTGTACTGTAAAGTCTGATAGCACTAATCGGCCTGAAATTTCTGCTCTTTCAGTCAATAGCGTATCCCAATGGGCTGTTCCTTCCCAAAAGATTTGTTTCATTTCAGCTAAAGCTTCGGGATTATAAGTACTCACGCGTGTTGCGAAGGTATGAAGCTCTAGGTCTAAACGCTCAATTGTATCATATACCTCATCATATAGGCCGTGTTGCTGTGCCCAAGTGGCTGTTTTCCATTCATGGGCAGCCAAAGACAGGGAAGTAAAAGCTGTTTTTCCTATTTTTCGCGATACTGCGGGTTCAATCACAAAAGGACCAATGCCAATGGCTAATTCTGATAATTTGATCGCTGCTTTATCTGTTGCAAAACAATAATCACAAGAAGCTGCTAGTCCTACACCACCGCCTACGGTTTTACCGTGTATACGACCGATGAAAATTTTAGGGCTTTTGCGAATGGCATTAATGACATGAGCAAAACCGGAAAAGAATTTTTTACCCGTTGCTGTATCTTGAATAGAGAGTAATTCGTCAAAAGAGGCTCCAGCACAAAAAGCTCCTGTGCCTTCGCTTTGAAGAATAACGGTAGTAACCGTAGTTGAGGTATTCAAGTTGTCAATGGCAGTCGTTAATTCTTCCAATAAAAGACTTGGAAATGAATTGCTTGCTGCACTATAAAAGGTAATTGTTGCAATTTTATCTGCTATATCCGTTTTTATATAGGCGTTTTGTTCCATACTAGTAGTGTTTTGTCAAAGGTACTAAATCTTCCTAAGGCAAAAAATGTTTAAGGGTATCGAATCATAAGAAGGACAAAAACATATTAACTTTAATTTTAATAAAATATTCACATAATGCGAAATTTTTTTTTTGTGTGTGTGATGCTGTGTAATTCTCTTTTTTTCGGCCTGTAACGTCTTTTAGTTTGGTTTAGCTGTTTAGTGAAAAAGGAGGAGTGAATGTAAAGAAAACAAAGAAGCAAGCAAAAGAAGTAAACCCATATAAAATAAGTGATTCGAACTGTTTTTACTGCGATAAGTACAGAATATTGTCACGGGAATACAGGCAAAATTAGCGTTTGCTTTGCCCTGTAAAAGACGTCTTTTTTTCAATACGATGTCTTTTTAGAACTACTTCAAAAAAGGCGATTATTTGGATTGATTCTCTTTAACCATATTTAAATAAATTTATTCTTTTTAATTAACGGTATGGCTTTTATTTTATTTTGATATTAACTTTTGCTATGACATTTATGTCTATAAATTTAAGAAATAAATAAGATTACTTCATTTCTTTAAGATGACGATTTTTGATTGAAATTCCATAAAAGCTTTATTATTTGTAAGTTATTGTTTATTTTTGTGTTGATTTTATAGAATAACATATAAAATCGTGAAGATATATTTATACCTTTTACTTCTAAAGCTATTAAAAAGCTAAAAAAAGCAGTAAAAAAAATACGTATTTATAGGAATAAAGGACATTTTAGTGCTTTTCTAATAATCTACTTGGGCTGAGTGGAAAAAGCGAAAAACGCGAAGAAAAAAAATAAAACAATACAACGAGATATAAGAAAAGAAAAAGTGTATTTCTGTAGATATTTTAAGTGGGATGCTTGAAAACTACGCAGGATTGATCGAAAAAAAACAGAATAAAGTATAGGAAGTGGACTTGGGCTAAGAAAGCAACCTATATTTTAAAAAAGGATAGACTGAAGTTGACTTGGGCTAAGGAAACTGAAGTGTATTGTAGAAAGGAATAGGTTTATGTCGACTTAGGGCTAAGTTGGCATAAACGTATTTTCGCAGAAAAAGGGAACCTAGGGCAAACTACGCCTTGGTGATAAACTGCGCATTTTTATTCCATATCATCACACGGTTGTGGTGATAGGATATCCTCCTCTATTTTTAGTAGATCTTTTGTTATGACACATGTGCCAATTACGCACATCGTTGTCGTGCTATGCATATACACCTTACGACGAATTTTTTTGAAAATAATATGTTTAACACACAACACATGAAAGAGAAAACTACTTTTTCCCTCTGGATGAGGGTGTTACTTTTTTTGGTACTTCTTGTGCCATTGGTCCACGGATATGGGCAGAATAGAGTTTTCGCAACTCGACTTTTTGAGCATAGTAATGTTACAGATCCAAACCACACTGTTGATGGAAATTTAGCAACTTCTGGAACATTGAAAGCCAAATTGATTTCCAATGGAAAACTTACGGTTGGTTTTGAAGAACCAATACTAGTAAATCAGGCGGTTTATATTAAAATTAAAGCAGACGATAACCAACTTTTACAACCTCTTTTGGGAGGTACCCTTGGCGGATTATTAGACGGTGTTTTAGGCGGATTATTGGGAAGTCACAGTTTCACTATTGATGCGTACAATGACGATACCTTAATTTTTAGTGAATCGACAAGTTCCATAAGTGGTAGTACGAAATTGCGAATTGTTCAAGATAAAGCAGGAGATTTTCTTATAGCAATTCGTGTTTCAGAACCATTTAATAAATTGAAAATTACAAATTTTAATAAAGGGTTAATACCTTTGTTAAAAGCAGAACTAGATGTATATGGAGCGTTTTATGAAGGAGATACATTGGCCAATTGTGAAAAACCCATTGGTACTTCTTTTGATTCAGCTGGGATTAAAATTGATTTATTAAAAGATTTAGTTGCAAAAAATTACGCTCATGCCATTGATGATGATCTAGAGACGTATTCTAAACTAAAATTCGGAGGAGGGGTAGTAGATATTAACTTAGGAGGTCATCTTTCGCAGTTTTTTTATTTTCCTACCAAATCCAGTGCAAATGCTTCGTTTAACATCAAACTCGGACCTGATTCGGGATTAATTACTGCCAATGTTATTAATTCACTTGAAGTTAGGGCATTTGATGGTGATGAGGAAGTGTATCTACGTTCGCTAAAGGGAGGTTTGCTGAATGGAACAAACCTGCTTAATCTCCTTGAAGATAAAGGATCTGCAGTACTTACATTTGCGCCAGGCTTACCTTTTGATCGCGTGGAGGTCCGCGTAAATAATACTGTAAATATTGGTGTCTTACAGGGGGGGATCCGCATTTATGATGTAGAGCGTTTTGATGGAGTAAATTGTATAAACCCTGAAATTTCAACACCAACACCAACACAAGTGCCTTTTGAAACGGCTAGTTGTGCTACTTCATTAGTTGAGTTTCAAAATGTTGATTTTCCAACCAATGTTTTGGATAATAACAACGAAACCTATGCTACATTATACGCAGATGCTGGAGCACTACTCGCTTCACCTGCGTCGCAAGGCATGATTCATATGGCTTATCCTAATCAGGTACCTGCGAATACTACGTCTTATATTCGAATTGATGCGGAAACAGATTTATTGAACTCCCTAGTGGGAGGTACTTTAGGTAAATTACTTGGTGATGTACTAGGCGTTGTATTAGGTAATCACTATTTTGAAATAGAAGCATATAATGGATCTACTTTAGTTTCTGAATCAACGAGTGCAAACGGATTTTCCTCCACGACAGGCGGAAAAATGACAGTTGTACAAGATCGAATAGGGCGTTATTATTTGGCGGTTACGCCTAATCAACCCTACCAAAGCATTAAAATCACAAATAAAGTATTGAGTATTCCCAATGGTGCTATTCGTACGTTGAAGGTATACAATATGTGCCGCGAAATGGGAACAGATGCTTGTTTTCCCCCGCAGTTTACTTCTTATGATATCTCGGGAATTAATGTGTCTGTTGGGAATTTGAATACTGCAGGAGTAACCAATCCATATCATGCTATTAGTGGTAATTCTTCTGAATATGCGGAAATTAGTACGGGGTTACTCGGTGTTGCTGCAACAGTAAAACAACTAATTTATTTTACTCATCCTTCTCAAGGAAACGATCAATTAAAAGTTCGTTTGCAGCTAGATCCATCGAGTTTGTTGAGTGCAGATCTGCTGGGAAGATATAGAATAGTCACTTATTTAGGTGATCAAGAGCAGGAAGTATTCACCTTACGACAAGGTTTAATTAATAATTTAGATCTATTAAGCTTATTTAAATCAGGTGGAACTCAAACCTTAACTTTTGATACAACGCAACTATTTGATCGTGTAGAAATTCAAGCTTCTACCCTTGTAGGTGTAGGAGTAACTCCACCAATTCGACTATACGATGTCAAACGCGTAAGCGCTAGTTGTCCTGAAACAATTACCCCATCGCCATTCATAGCGCCTATTTGTGCAACTACCTTAGTTGACGCAAGTAATGTCAATGACCTTTCTAATTTGTTTGACGATGATTTCGACTCTTTTTCAACCTTGCAATCAGGAGCAGGGTTTTTATTGGGCTTAGGCAACAAATTTGAAGGTTTTGTAGAGTTGGGTTATACTGATTCAATACCTGCCTATACTACTTCTTATGTGCGCATCGATTTTGAAGAAACAGCTTTAGAAAAGTTAATAGGTGGAAGTTTAGGTAACCTAGTAACGGGAGTTTTGGATGGATTGGTGTTTGGAAAGCACGATTTTGAAGTTCAGGTAAAAGATAAACAAGGAAATGTAATTCTAAATAGAAATACATACACGACTAATGCTTCTTCAAGTGAAGGAACTATTAAAGTTGTGGTAGATAAAGAAGGTCGTACTTATTTGGCTATTACGCCAACTAGTGCTTATCAGTCTGTTCGAATTATTGATAAAACCAATAGTGCTTTAGGACTACTTTCACAACCCAATAGCATGAACGTATATGGGATGTGTTACGAAACAGCAATGGATCCTTGTGTAGCTGCTTTTGCTACTTCTTACGAATATGAGGGAGTGAATCTGTCTGTAAATGCATTAGGTGGTGCTGGAGTAACCAATCCTGAACGTGCGATTGACGATAACACTACCCATGCGTCAAAATTAAGTTTAGGTACGTTGAACGTTGCAGGACAAGTTAAACAATGGTTCTATTTTAATTCCCTTTCAGAAATCGGCGATGTGACAAATATTCGTCTGAAAGCAGGAACAGCTGGATTGGTGACGCTTCCTATTTTAGAAAAATTGGAAATTGCCGCTTATAAAGGAGATACCTTCGTGGATCGCTTGGATTGGGATAATGGATTATTACAAGGTACAGAGGTGCTGGAATTACTCAACTCTTCTAGTATCATTGACCTTCCATTTAAACCCAATGGACAGTATGACCGCATTTCGATTGGACTCAAATCTTTAGTTAGTGTAGATGTACTTTCTTCACTCGATATTTATAAAGTAGAACGATTGTGCAAACCACTTGGATCGGATCAAAAACTCGTTTCTTGGAAATCGTACAAAGTAAATGACGATGCTACTGTTACTTCGGTTTCAGGTGGTGAACAAGTGGAATATACCATCCATGTGAAAAACGTAGGTGATACTCCGATAAGTCAATTTAATATTACAGATAAATTGCCAGCAGGAACAACGTTTTCTTCAGCGATAGAAGGACATCTCTCAACTGATGGTACGGAAGTACTTTTTGATTTTTCTGGCACAATGAACCCAGGAAGTGAAAGACAATTTGTATTTCATGTAATGGTTCAGTCGGATTTAGCGGGGATCTTAGAGATTAAAAACATTGCTTTTACCAAAGAAAGCGGTTCTGATTTGAGCTACCCTTCTTATCCTCCTGTAGATAATACGAATCCTACAGAAGCAGATATGACTAAAAGCCCAGGAACGATTATTCACGTATCTCACGTGGCTAGTTTACCTAAAGCAATTATTACATCAAACAAAGCACAAGATTTGTGTGCGGAAGAAACCTTTGTTTTAGATTCTAATATTTCGAATACAGAGGCAGATACGTACCAATGGTACTTTAATGGAGAAGCTATTGATGCTACTATTGCAGGTAGTACAAATCCAAATTATGGAAAAGAAAAAACGTTAGAGACCAATCATGCAGGAAGTTATACGGTTGTGTATACAAAAGGAGCGGAGGTCGCGGAATCATCAGACCCTTTTGTGGTAACTCAACTTCCTTCGGCTGTTATTCAATTTTCTGATAGTCAACGTATAAATGTGACTATTCCACAGGGTCAAAGTACAGTAACGGTAACCTTGCCAACAGCTTCTGTTCCAGGAGCAAATGGAACTGAAACGATAACGTGGTATAATAATCATGCAGCAATATTTGATGGCACATCTATCACATTTGATACGCCTGGCGTTTACGTTTTAACAGTAGTGGCTACAGCTCTAAATCAATGTGAAACATTTGAAAATGTTATCGTAACGGTGTATGATAGTAGTTTATGTCCACCAACAATCGAAAGAGTATACGCTACAGGTTCATCAAGCTGGGGATCTATCATTACAGGAGGTGTAAGTGGGACCAGCAATACCATTGATGGAGATCCAACAACCCATTCTACTTTGACTACGGGTATAGGTCTTCTAGGTATTGGTACAGTATGGCAAAATATCTACTTTGAAGAAGAAGTGGCTGCAGGTACTCCTGTAACCATTAAGCTTGGAAAACAATACAGTGGATTGATGCTCGCTGGAGGTATCTCAGTTGTAGGATTAGATGCCAACGGTAATACAATCGGAACATTAAAATCCGTTCAAGGTGGTTTATTAGATTTATTAGCCGCGGATAATGTAGTGGAATTTACTTTCGTTCCATCTAATAGCAGTGGTCCTAAAAAATACAAAGGAGTTCGCGTTTCTCAAGGATCTTTGTTGAGTGTAGCTCAAATTGCCAAAGTTTACCATGCCTATTATACGGAAAATGTAAGTGCATTTTCACCTAAATACTGTGAGCCCGTTTCAGATCATGTGCATCCAGCTGTATTAGATGTACTACATGGCGTTCAAGATTTAGGATTAGGTGTAGCTAGTGCAACCGCTTCGGTGGTGAATCCATGGAATGCAGTAGATGGAAATCTCGAAACGCATGCTACCATATCTAGAGGTGTTGCTGTATTGAATGCGGCAAGTTTAACCGTAATCTTCAAACAACAAGCCATGCCTGGAGATAAATTGCATATCGTAACAAAGGTTCCAGGAAATCCAATTTTGAGCTTAGAATTAATCAAAGGATATAAAATCCAACGCTATTTAGGAGACCAAAAAGTAGGAGAAGAAATTGATGGAACAAATGGGGCTCAAATTCTAGATTTGAAACTACTTGGTCTTGGCTATCGCAACAAGTACAAAATGATTATCAAAGAAATTGACCAACCCTTTGATCGCGTTAAGATTTCGTATGGAAGTGTTGTTGGTGTACTTGGTGACTTTACTAATATATACGAGGTAACAGTAGCGCCTCGAATTGATGTTGGAATTGATATCGAAGAAGAATACCTAGATATGTGTCAAGGAGGAGTCTTGACGATAAACGTAAAAGATGGATGTTCTACCTATGAAGTCTATGCCGAAGAAACTGGAGGTACTCCGCTACCAACAGATGGATTGAACAACTTCAGATTACCGTATTATCTGCCTGAATACCAGGATGAATTACCTGAAGATGCAGGTTTAGGACCAAAATACAGCGTCGTTTATGTACAAACCTATCGAAATGGCTGTGTCATTGGAAGAAGATTACCTATTCGATTGAATATGAGAAACTGTTCAGTAAAATCAAACCTGAACGTTACACAACAAATTAAATAAGATATACTAGAGAATTAAAAGATAGAATAAAATGAAAAAAATAATAGTAGCAGCTGCAGTTTTAGGAGCATCATATTTTTCACATGCTCAGGTTGGTATCGGAACACCAACACCTATCACGTCTACACAATTGGATGTAACAGCTACAGATAAAGGTATTTTAATTCCCCGTGTTGCATTAACTGCAATCGATGTGTTCAAACCGATTGAAGGAGCACAAACTGAAAGTTTATTAGTATATAATAGTAGCGATGCTAGTATTCCAACTGGATTTTATTATTGGGTAGATGCCAAATGGAATCGCATTGTTGGTAAAGCGGAGCTTGATCAAGTAATTGAAAATTTAGGCGATAATATCACCAATATTGAAGGGGATATCAAAAATTTACAAGCCGTAATTAATTATATCGTACCATCTAATCCTGGAAATGAAGATCCTACTTCACCTACTCATACAACCGTAGTGTATGAAGGAGGAAAATTCTATACCGTAACCTATGATGTAACGAATAACGAATACACAACCCAAGAGATCGATTTCAACGACCTTGTGAATGGAGTGGAAACAAAAACATTCATGAGAGAGGTAAAAAATGCAGACGGAAAAGTAAAAGGGTTAATCTACTTTTCGGAACAAACGATTATCGATTGGTTAGCAGCAGATGAGGCAAATACAATTGACACTATTCCGAATAACGCGCCTGGAGCCATGCCTATCGAAGTAACAGATATCGTGGTAAACAATGTGCAAGAGATCTTAGAATCACCAACAAACATTACCATTACCACAGTTGAAGGGGATAAAACGTTTACAACAGTTGAGGAATACTTACAGTATATTACTCAATTCTCTAACGGAAATGTGATTTATACGGAAATCGAAGATCCAGCTAATGCAGGTCAAACAATTTGGGCGTTCCAATACTGGGATGAAGCAAGCAATACGTATAAAATCATCGACATTCAAGGTTTAGTAGAATCCGCTGAAACCAATACAACGATTGTATCGTACAACAACAAGCAGTACTACTTATCTGAAGCCTACATCAAAGCAGGTGGAGAGACAGATCCAGCAAATTGGACGTCTGTTCCAGCGGGTGCAATTCACGTTGATGTAGTGGGTGGAGTAATCAACAACATTCAAGAGATTTTAGAATCTCCAACGAATATCACTATTACGACTGTAGAAGGAGATAAAACGTTCACTACAGTTGAGGAATACTTACAGTATGTTACGCAGTATTCAAACGGGAATGTGATCTATACAGAAATTGAAGATCCAAATGATGCAACCAAAACAATTTGGGCATTCCAATACTGGGATGAAGCAAGCAATACGTATAAAATCATTGATATTCAAGGTTTAGTAGAATCCGCTGAAACCAATACAACGATTGTATCGTACAATAACAAACAGTACTACTTATCTGAAGCCTACATCAAAGCAGGTGGAGAAACAGATCCAGCAGCTTGGACATCTGTTCCAACAGGTGCGATCCACGTTGATGTAGTTGGTGGAGTAATCAACAACATTCAAGAGATTTTAGAAACTCCAACGAATATCACTATCACGACTGCTGAAGGGGATAAAACGTTTACAACGGTTGAGGAATACTTACAGTATGTTACACAGTATTCAAATGGAAATGTGATCTATACGGAAATTGAAGATCCAGCCAATGCAGGTCAAACAATTTGGGCATTCCAATACTGGGATGAAGCAAGCAATACGTATAAAATCATCGACATTCAAGGTTTAGTAGAATCCGCTGAAACCAATACAACAATTGTATCGTACAACAACAAACAGTACTACTTATCTGAAGCCTATATCAAGGCAGGTGGAGAAACAGATCCAGCAGCTTGGACATCTGTTCCAACAGGTGCGATCCACGTTGACGTAGTGGGTGGAGTAATCAACAACATTCAAGAGATTTTAGAAACTCCAACGAATATCACTATTACAACTGCGGAAGGGGATAAAACGTTCACAACAGTTGAGGAATACTTACAGTACATTACAAAATTCGGTGAAGGCAATGTGATCTATACGGAAGTTGAAGATCCAAATGATGCAACGAAAACGATTTGGGAATTCCAATACTGGGATGGTGCGAAATACGAATCAATTAGCATTGGTGATTTAGAAACCAAAACACAAATCAAACGCTCAGAAGTTATCACGGATGCTACATTGCCAACTTTTGGAGCGGTACGTACAGCACCAGTAGCTGCAGATGTGAAAAAAGGTGAAATCTTTTATGAATATAGTGCAGAAGGAAATCAAAAAGATTACATCAACATGACGGAAGACATCTTAAACTCAATCAACAATAACGAGGAGATTAAGAATGCCATTACGAATGTATTGAATCTAGGAGGGAATGTATATTTTGGCGATCACGATGGCGATGATGATAAAGGTAATGATGCAACTCCACACGTATTTTATCAAGTGATTACCCATCTTGATGGTACAAAAGAGAACAAAGAAATTGAATTACCTGCGTCTTTCTTGGTGAATTTGATTAATAAATATAAAGACATTATCAAACAAACATTAGGCGATCATATTACTAACGTTGGTGATACAGTTTACACTGGAAATGTGTATAACGGATACAAAGTGTATTTAGGAAAAGGAGCAACGACGATTGCTGCTTATTCTGCTGTTGCAACACCTGTAGCGTTTACTATTGTAGAAGATCTTAAAAAGATCAATCAAGTATTAGCTATTAAATTGCTTGATGCGGCTGGTCATGTTGTTACGGCAAATACAACAGATGTTGAGGTTGTTGATGGAGTCCAAATTAAGTTTAATATCGGTGTAGGGAATCAATATATCATGTTACCCGCAGGCGATTACGAGGTTGTAGTAGAGTACACATCTAATGAAGAAGTGACTCAACCATAATATAAATTAATCAATAGCGAAATGGTGGGGATACTTCCTTATACGACAGTACCCCATCATTTTAACCTTAAATTCAATAATAAGATGAAAAAGATATATTTAGGATTCATGTTTTCCGTATTGAGCACTGTAGCTTTTGCTCAAACTAAAGTAGGGGGAACCCCATCAATCAACCCAAATGCAATGCTTGAAGTTGAAGCGTCAAATAAAGGATTGTTATTGCCTAGGTTGGAACTAACGAGTACAACAGATGCAAGTCCCTTACAAGCTCATGTAGCGGGGATGACGGTTTACAATACAAAAAGAGACAATGATGTAGTACCTGGTTTCTACTATAACGACGGATCAAAGTGGCAACAAATGGTCACATCAGACAATAAAGCAGTAAAGTTTTTCTATATGCCTTCGATTGTGTTTGATACTACTGTTGTTGGTGATGGTGCAAAGGATTTATACCAAGAGTATGTGAATCAATTTACCTTGACAGGAAATACAGCGAGTAGTGTGGGTGCCCCTGCGGTAATCCCTCATTTTCCAGAGGCGACAGATTTATATTACTATGTGACGGATTACGACGCTACTGTTTTTTCGGATATCCTAATTACAGCAGACGGAAAGATGACCTATAAAGTAATTGGAGCAGGTAACCCTTATTCGATGATGAATATTGTTTTCGTTGTTAAAGAATAAGCCTAAAGTAAAGAAGATGATAAACCATAAAATCTTGCTTTGTACTTGTTTTTTAACTGGGGGATTCGCTTTTGGACAAACCGTTAATTATGGCGGTTTGTACATTATGCCTAATACTGAAATGGCGACGCTATTCCCAATGGAAAACAAAGAAAACGCAACGGTATTCAACAACGGGACGTTGTATGTCTACCGCGATTTAACCAATGATGGGTTGTTTGATTTTAGAGAAGACGGAAAACTGAAAAATTCAGGTAAAACGATTTTTACTTCCAATCAACAACAGGCAATTAAAGGGAGCCAATTGATCCGTTTCAATAACCTTGAACTAAATAACGCTACTGCTGAAAGTGCCTTTTTACTCCAAAATGATATTGCAGCAAAAGGAGAAGTTGACTTTTTAGACGGAATTGTAACCGTGGAAGAAGGAAAAGCCTCTTTTGCCTTTTTGAAAGGAGCCAAAGCGAATAATCCGACAGATGCGAGTCATGTCGATGGAACGGTAGACAAAGAAGGAAAGGAAGCCTTTTCGTTTCCCATTGGAAACAAAGGATATCACCGTCCAGCCTATATCACCGCACCAGAAAAGGATACAGAGGTATATGTTGGCGCATATAAGTATGACGACAAAACCTTTTTTAACGAACGCTCGAATGCCGCTGGTGTGATCAATACGTTGAATACAACTGAGTACTGGTATGTGGATAAAGGAAGTAAGGAAGAAAAAAATGTAATCCTTGAATTAACATGGGATGATCGTACAACTTCTCCTGCTGTTTTAGCTACACCAGAAAAAGACCTTCATATTGTACGTTGGGATGAAGACAAAAAAATATGGGTAGACGAAGGTGGAATTGTCGATGTTAGTGCCCGTCGAATTTCAACACCAACTACGGTAAAGGGCTTGGGGTATTTTACCTTGGCGACAGTAAAAACAGATTGGTTATTAGAAGGAGATGTCGTGATTTATAATATTGTGTCTGCTGATGGTGATGGGGTTAATGATTACTTTTTTATTGACAATATTAACCGATTTCCAAACAACAGTGTTCAAATTTTTAACCGATGGGGAGCCAAAGTGTTTGAAACGAAAAATTACGATTCAAACGGAAATGTTTTTGACGGTTACTCTAAAGGAAAGATGACATTCAATGACAGTGAAAAATTACCTTCTGGAACGTATTACTATGTACTTGTGTACGAAGTAGAAAAAGAAGGTGTGACCAGAACCATTAAGAAAGCAGGGTATTTACATTTAGAAACAAAGTAATAGTAAGGATGAATTTTTTAAACAAACTCAAAAAAGTTGGTACAGCCTTAGTATTAATAAGCGCTGCTCAACAAGGTTTTGCACAGCAAGAACCCCAGTTCTCCCAATATATGTATAACACCTCTATTTATAACCCCGCCTATGCAGGTACAAGAGAGGTATTGAGTTTATTCGGAAACTATAGAACACAATGGGTAGGATTGGATGGTGCGCCTAAAACAGCGAGCTTCTCTGTATCTACACCTATTAATGAGTCCAATGTAGGAATTGGATTTTCTTTCGTTAATGAGAAAATCGGAATTATGGATGAAAATAATATTGCCGTAGATTTCTCTTACAAAATCAAGTTAAACTATCAGTATCAATTGGCCTTCGGATTAAAGGCTTCTGCTGATATCCTAAATGTGGATTACACCAAAGGACACCCTTTTGATCCATCGGATATCACGATTCAAGAAAATATTACCAATAAATTCACACCCAATATTGGAGCAGGAGTTTATTTGTATTCCGATCGTTCTTATTTGGGATTGTCTGTGCCTAGTTTCTTAGAAACGCATCGCTATGACGATAATGAGGTAACAACGATGAAGCAAAAGATGCAACTTTACCTTATGGGGGGGTATGTGTTTGAAGTAAATCCCGATATTAAGTTCAAACCGGCATTCTTGATGAAAGCCGTACAAGGAGCACCTGTACAGCTGGATTTGACAGCAAACTTTTTGTTCTTGGATAAATTTACAGCAGGAGTAGCTTATCGTTGGGATGCTGCCGTTAGTGGATTAGTTGGATTCCAAATCAATGAAACCCTCTTTGTAGGGTATGCCTATGATGCAGATACCACCAGCTTACGCCATTACAACAGCGGTTCACATGAATTTTTCTTGCGTGCCGATATCTTTAATCGCTACACCAGAAAAACATCACCGCGTTTCTTCTAATCTAAATGATGATACATTATGCAAAAGAGATTTATTACTTTACTAGTTTTATCTTCAATCGCGTTGACAACATCAATAGGATGGGCACAAGAAAAGCGTGAAAATAAAGCAGATCATAAGTTTGAAAAGTATGAGTATATCAATGCTATTGAAATTTATGAGAAAGCCGTAGAAAAGGGATTCAAAAGCGTGAATGCGCTACAGAAATTAGGGGATGCCTATTATTTCAACGGAAAATTAACTGAGGCAAATAAGTGGTATGACGAACTCATTCAATTTGCCAAAGAAAAACAAGAATCGCTAGGCTCAGAATACTACTACCGCTATGCGCAAACCCTGCGTGCGATGCAGCAATATGAGCAAGCCGATGCGTATATGAGTACCTTTACTTCCATGGAAGAACAGGATTCACGTGCACAACTATTCGAAGCCAATAAGAATAAGTACAGAGCCGAGATCGAAAAGCGATCCAATCGCTACGAAATTGAACCTTTGCCAATGAATAGTCCCTATTCTGATTACGGTGCAACGATTTACAAAGGACAATTGATTTATACGTCTGCTAGAGCTTCCGAAACAGTATCGGGAAGCAAAGTACACAAATGGACCAACGAAGCCTATACGAGTTTGTATGCTTCAACCATAAATAGCGATGGAACATTCGAAGAACCTCAGCTCTTCTTTAAAGACGAGCGCAGCGATATCAACCAGTCCACAGCTGTTTTTACAAAAGATGGAAAAACCGTGTATTTTACTCAAAATGCGGGAGCGATAAAAGATGAGGTACAGCAGAATAAGTATAAAAACGCACTGTTGCAATTGTTCCAAGCCACGTTGCTAGAGGATGGAACGTGGAGCAAACCCGTTGCACTAACCATCAACGATCCTAAGGCAAATAACGCCCATCCCGCACTTACACCCGACAATAAGTGGTTGTACTTCGTATCAGATCGAAGTGAATCCATCGGGCAAAGTGATTTATTTCGCGTAGAAATAAAAGAAGATGGCAGTTTTGCTAAAGTAGAGTCTGTTGGAAAGCAAATCAACACTGAAGGACGTGAAACTTTTCCGTTTATTTCCAGTGATTATATGCTTTACTTCGCTACGGATGGACGACCGGGCTTAGGTGGATTGGATATCTTCATGGCCAAAATAAACGTTGATGGTTCTTTTGGTACCGTTACCAATATTGGAGAACCCATGAATAGTCCTGCGGATGATTTTAGTTACTATTTTGATCCAAAAGCAAAAAAGGGATTTGTGAGTTCGAATCGTACTGGCGGTGCTGGCGGGGATGATCTCTACTTAGTACAAGAGAAAAAAGAAATCGACTGTAAACAAAGTATTGATGGTTTTGTATTTCATGCTGCTACACGAGAAGCTTTAGCAGGAGCAACGATCACCTTGTATGACGCAACGTACACAGCACTAACGCAAGTGCAAGCGGATGAACAAGGGAAGTTTAGTCTTGCTGACCTCGATTGTGGAAAGAAATACCGTTTGAAAGCAGAAGCAACTGGATTCCAAACTAAGGAAATCGCACAAACGATGGGGTATGAATTACAAGCCGTCGAGCAAGTTGAAATTGGACTTGAACCTGTGCAAGAAACCATTACCGAATCCGATGACTTATTTAAAAAGCTGAGGTTAGAGCCGATTTATTTCGATTTTGATAAGGCTACAATTCGCCCAGATGCTGCAGCTGAACTAGCTAAAGTTGTGGAAGTATTGAATATGTATCCAAACATTACTATCGATGTTCGCTCCCATACAGATAGCCGCGGTAATGATGCTTATAACATGCAATTATCAGAGCGAAGAGCGAAGTCAACTATGCAGTGGATGATTAAACAAGGCATTGATCCATCGAGAATCTCAGGAAGAGGATATGGAGAAAGCCAGCTAATTAACGAATGTCAAAATGGTGTTCCATGTTCAAAAGAACAACACCAAGAAAATAGAAGAAGTGAATTTATCATTCTCAAAATGTAAATTGACGTTTTTCGTTTTGACCACTAAATAGATAAGAAAATCTAGCAATAAAAAAGAGCTCCCATACGGAGCTCTTTTTTTATTAGGTCGATAACATATTAGGTGGGGGATCTATTATGGTTATATATGGATTCGAATGGATGACAGGTTTGTAGAAGTATAGCGCTGTACTAAAATTGTCCGATTTCTTCTCAGGATAGGTTGCACTTACTTGCGCAAGAAAGAAAGTCTCACATGAAATGTTTAGTGCTTTACAATTCTTACGCTTCGGTGTGGTTTCCGTGTCTGTTGTCGTAGAAGAGCCTAATTTGTAGGCGTACGTAGTCGCAATAGGGCAAAAAGATTGCCGAGTCTCACAATCTTGAGGGGAAAAAAAATTAATCTTTTCAACACCTAGCAAAACCAAGATGAGACACAAAAATTGGGCAATATGTTTGTTGTACTTCTGCATGAATCAAACAAATATATTTAGTTTTTTGTAATCTTCCTTTTCTTTTAGAAAAAGTTTAGCAAGCAAAAGACGAAAACAAAAAAAGGAGAGCCGATTCGTTTAATGTGATAAGGAATTGATTATCTTTAAATTACAAAGAGTTTAATTCAAAAAAACATGAAAAAAGCACTCGTATTAGCAGTAGCCGTGGTCTTCTATTCTTGTAAAGACAATACAAAGACTACAGCCGCAGCTGTCATTCAGCCCCAAGCAGCAGTCGTGCAAACAACTTCTATGGATTGGCTTTTGGGCGATTGGAAGAGAATCAATGACCAAAAGGGAAGAGCAACTTTCGAATCGTGGAAGAAAATAAACAATGACCAGTACGAAGGCATTGGTTATACGTTGTTGCAAATGGATACGATCAGTAAAGAATACATGAAGTTGGAGCAAATTCAAGGACAATGGAGTCTAGTAGTACGAACTTCTGACGATGCAGATAGCATTCAATTTGATGTAGAAAACCTACAAGAACAAGCGTTTGTTTGTGTCAATGAAGCCCATGATTTTCCTACTCATATTGCCTATCAAAGGGAAGGAGAAACACTCAAGGCCAAAGTATCAAACAAAGAGATGGAAATTGATTTTACGTTTGTTAAAAAGTAGGATAATTTAAGTATTGGAGGTCCTAGAACAATCAAAAGTTACTTTTAAAACAATAGACGATGTTTTGATAGAAGACACAAAAATAAATAGAAAACGGTGAAGTAGAAGATGAAAGAAGTATTTCTTTACTTTCACTAGAAACAAAAAAAAGACCTAATCTCTTGATTAAGTCTTTTTTATTCGTAGCGAAGACGGGAGTTGAACCCGTGACCTCAGGGTTATGAATCCTGCGCTCTAACCGACTGAGCTACCTCGCCTTATATTGGACTGCATTATTTTGTTAATGCGAGTGCAAATATAGAACAAAATATATAGAATGCAAGGCATTAAAGCCCGATTTTATATAGAGTTTTAAATTTTAACATTTGTTTTTTGTTTTCATTTACTTATCCTATTTGTAATCAAGGACTAACAGTTACTGTTGGCGGAAAATAAAAAAAATAAAAAAAACGTCTCGACTAAGCTTTCGGTTTAACCATCTTCCCAACGGTGTAATTCAAACCAAAGGCTGCAATTAAAAAGAGGGATCCCATGACAATCCACAAGATGTCATAACCAAAGTAGGTAACTAGTTTGGTACCTAAAATCGGAGAGATAATAAAACCTATGGCAAAAGTTAAACCATTAACGCCCATATAAGAGCCCTTGCTATTATCATCCGCGCGCATAGCGGTTACCGTTGAGGTATAAGGAAAGATCAGCATTTCTGATATACTCAAAAAAGTAATAGACAAGAAAATAGAGAGGATGCTATGATCCAGTAGGAAAATACCAAAAGCCAATGGTGCAATTAGTGCCCCATAGAAAATGGTTTTTTGCGTTGTTAAATGGCGTTCAGCCATGTGAACCAACAACATTTCAGTTAGGAAAATTAGCAAACCACTATACCCCAACACAATTCCAATCTCTAGTTCCGTGAGTCCACCAACTTTTTCGTAAAAGATGGGTAGGGTACTGAATAGCTGTAAAAAGGCGATCGAATACAACGTACAGAACAAGCTGTAGAATAAGAATAAACGATCCTTATATGGAGATTGACGTTGAGTTGTCGACATGCCCAAAGCGATCTCTTCCTCCTCTTCAGCGATGGGGGTCGGTTTAGGATTTTCTTTGCGCCCTTTAAAGAAATAGATAAAAACAACGGCTGCAAAGAAAGCTGCCCCTGCATTGATGTAAAACAATAAAGCATACGAAATGGCCGCTAACATACCTCCCATAGCAGGACCAACAGAGAACCCCAAGTTAACTGCCATTCGGTTTAAAGAAAAAGCACGGGTAATATTCTCAGGTCGCGCGTATTTGGTGATTGCCACAGAGTTCGCAGGACGAAACATCTCGCTGATGGTACTCTGACAGAAAATCATCACTGCCAAGCTAATCACCGAAGTAAAGTGGGGGAGTAAGATAAACATGGGAATACTTCCCAATAAACTTAAATACTGTAATTTGTAGTTTCCGATTTTGTCTGTTAGCCAGCCTCCTAACATGGAGCCAATCATCGAACCAAGTCCATAACACGCTAAAACATAGCCCGTTTGTTCGTCTTCAAAATGGAGCTCCTTTGACATATAAACACCTAGGAAAGGAAATACCATCGATCCGGCTCTATTGATTAACATAACGATGGCTAGCATCCAAGAGGCTGAGGATAATCCTCGGTAAGAGTCCAGATAAATTTGGTATATTTTTCTCATAAAGCGTTTAATCTATATAATCAGGGTTTGGGTTTTTCTTTTTTGAGCTTTTCAGCTTCTCGCATTGCGTTGTAGTAAGCCGCTCGGCTTAACGGTTCATATTCATCAGTTTCACCAAGCATAACAATAGCCTCATTTTCGGCCTTTCGGTAGCTGTAATGTGCCAGATTTCCTGTACGGGTACACACCGCGTGTACTTTCGTGACGTATTCGGCAGTAGCCATTAAGGCAGGCATCGGACCAAATGGATTTCCTTTGAAGTCCATGTCTAGACCAGCAACAATAACGCGAATACCCGAATTGGCTAAATCATTACACACATTGACAATCTCAGCATCAAAAAATTGCGCCTCATCAATGCCAACGACATCACAACCACTCGCCAATAATCGAATGCTATCTGCCGTGGGAACAGGCGTTGATCGAATCTCATTCGCATCGTGTGAAACGACGTATTCATCGTGATAACGCGTATCAACAGCAGGTTTAAAAATTTCGACTTTTTGCTTGGCAAATTGGGCTCTTTTTAATCGGCGAATCAGTTCTTCTGTTTTTCCAGAAAACATTGATCCACAGATTACTTCGATCCATCCAAACTGTTCTTTGTGATTAACGGGAATTTCTAGAAACATTTTGTAATTTTCGGCCTGAAACCAGTAGTTTTTTTGTTACTTTGTGAAGGACAAATTTATCAAAAAAAGCTTGTATAATTTACTAATGAAATTAAAAGTTATGAAGAAAGTCTTAGAGGGAGAGTTGTTGAGCATCGTTCATCGCGTATTGCAGATGAAAGATACAGATGTAGATAAGTTATATGTTGAAGCCAAAGAACTGTATGAAAAGCTTCAAATTTTAAAATTTTATCAAGATAACCTAGCGTTAGGACTTGTAAAAGACATCACTGAAGATCAGTTAGTAGAGAAGTTAAGTGCCGTAGCACTTGCTCAGACAAGTGAAGTAGAAACACCAACACAAATCGAAACAAATCGACAAGAGGAGGAAGAAAGATCGCAAATCCCTACCGATTTATTGGCGGAAGACTATCCCATTGTCGTAGAAGCAGAAAAAGAGGTTGTTGTGGACTTTGAAGCTTTGCCTTTCGATACAGCGGAGGAAAAAGTTGAAGAAGAGGAAGTAATAGAAGCACAACTGGAAGAGGAAGAAGCAGAAATAGAAGGTCCTGAATCAAGGATTGAAGAGGAAATAATGGTAGCAGCTGAAACGGACGCTATCGAGGAGGAAGAGGAAGAATTGGGCATTCCTATTGCCGAAATCGAAGAGATTACAGCGAAGGAAGAAAGTACAGAAGAAGAGGATAATTGGACAGAGGAGGAAGAAAATGAAGAGGGAAATGAAGAGGGAAATGAAGAGGAAGACGATTGGACCGAAGAAGATGTGTTGGAAATAGAAGAAGAATTAGCAGATCAGGCTGTAGCTGAAAGAGCAAATTCTGCGATTTTCGAAGAGGAGGAAGAAGAAACTGAGAAGCAAGAGGAGGAAGAAGTGG
Organism: Myroides sp. C15-4; assembly: GCF_050522745.1. NCBI lineage: Bacteria > Pseudomonadati > Bacteroidota > Flavobacteriia > Flavobacteriales > Flavobacteriaceae > Myroides > Myroides sp. C15-4. The sequence continues at coordinate 22,158 of NZ_JBMVQX010000011.1, forward strand.
TATTTGCACCGCTAACAGCGAATCAACGCGAGGATAATCCTTTTGAAGGCTTTGATTTTGGAGAAATTGAGTTCATCCGAGTAGAAGACATCGCAAAAGAAGACACCATCGTAGTGGATGACAGCATGTTTGAACGCGTAGTTGCAGATGCAGCAGCTTCAACGGAAGCAGAAAATCAACCAACTGCGAGTTTCTTTGCGCAACAAATACAAGAGGAAGAAGCAAAGGAAGAAGAAGAGGTGAAGGAAGAAACAAAAGGGGATAACCAACAAAATATGTTGTTTAACTTAGATCAAGTTTCGGTACGAGAACCTCGAATTGTCAAAAAATCGATCAATGATATTTACCGTGGTACGATTATGGTAGGATTAAATGATCGCATTGCATTTGAAAAACACTTGTTTGCTAATAGTTCAGAAGATTTTAATCGCGTATTGTCTCAATTAAATACAGTGAGTACGTACGATGAAGCAAGAAGTTTTGTGGAGCACTTGGTCAAACCAGAGTACAACAATTGGGAAGGAAAAGAAGAATATGCAGAGCGTTTTATGACGCTAATTGAAAAGCGTTTCGAATAAAAATTATGGGGAAATTATACGTTGTACCAACGCCGATTGGCAACTTAGAAGACATGACCTTTCGCGCAATTAAAGTGTTGAAAGAAGTAGATTATATTTTAGCGGAGGATACGCGAAATAGCGGCAAGCTGTTAAAGCATTTCGAAGTGAATACGCCGATGATGAGCCATCACATGCACAACGAGCACAAAACGGTAGAAGGTTTAGTCAAGCGCATGCAAACGGGAGAGACCTTTGCATTAATTTCAGATGCAGGTACTCCAGCAATATCAGATCCAGGCTTTTTATTGACAAGAGCATGTGTCGAAAATCAAATTGAAGTAGAGTGTTTACCTGGAGCAACGGCTTTTGTACCTGCCTTGGTTAACAGTGGATTGCCCAATGATAAATTTGTATTTGAAGGATTCTTACCAGATAAAAAAGGTCGCCAAACGCGTTATTTGCAGTTGGCAGAAGAAACGAGAACCATGATCATCTACGTTTCTCCTCATAAATTAGTGAAAACACTAGGGGAGTTTCAAACCTATTTTGGTGAAGATCGCATCATCTCCGTTTCTCGTGAGCTGTCGAAATTACACGAAGAAACCGTTAGAGGTTCCGTTTTAGAGGTCCTCAAACACTTCGAAGAAAAACCACCCAAAGGCGAAATCGTCGTAGTGGTATCAGGTAAAAAATAAAAAAACAAAAGGAGTTGTACACAAAGGGTATGACTCCTTTTGTTTTTTACAACTTCTTCAGCTGAATGACAAGAGTACTCCCGTGTTTTTTTTGCCAAAGAGGACTAATTACGTCAAGCTATACTAAAACCAAATTTATTTGCCGTTTTTTATTCTGATTTACAAGGAGAGAACAGAGAAATTGACGCCGAAGGACGGTTAATTATTAACGTTTTAAAAGGGTTAATCCTTGAAATTTTTTGATACATTTGATAAAAATGATACTAGATTATGTCACATAAAGTTACCACTACTTGGTTAGAGAATATGCAATTTGAATCGACGAATCCAAGTGGAGAAACCATGCGAATAGATGCAGGACCAGAAAATGGAGGAGACAATAAAGGGTTTCGTCCTAAAGCCTTGATGCTATCTGCTTTGGCAGGATGCTCAGGATTAGACGTTGCTTCTTTAATCAAAAAAATGAGATTAGATGTTGCTGATTTTAAAATTGAAACCGAAGGACTACTAACGGATGAAGATCCTGCTGTATACCATACTGTGCGTGTAGATTACCATTTTTATGGCGATAATCTCGATGAAGCCAAACTAAAAAAAGCCGTTGATTTATCGGTCGAAAAATATTGTGGAGTAATGCATATGTTTACGCAATTTGCGAAAGTAGAAACCACTATTCATTACCATAAACAACAATAATGCGGTGGACCTTAAAAGAGACAAAAGACCAAGAGAGTGTTGACCATTTAGTTCGCGTATTGGGTATTGATCCCATCTTAGCCAAGCTTTTGGTTGATCGTGGAATTACAACCTATGAGCAAGCGAAAAGTTTCTTTCGCCCTGCTTTAGAGGAATTGCATGACCCCTATCTGATGAAGGATATGGACAAAGCAGTTCAACGAATTGAACAAGCCATTGAGAACAAAGAAAATATAATGGTTTTTGGCGATTATGATGTGGATGGCACTACAGCGGTAGCGTTAGTCTATTCGTATATCCAAACGTATTATTCTCAGGTAGATCGCTATATTCCAGATCGCTATAAAGAAGGGTATGGCGTATCGTATCAGGGGATTGATTATGCAGCAGATAATGATATTAAGCTAATTATTGCACTTGATTGTGGGATTAAATCCATTGAACACGTCGAATATGCCAAGCAGAAAGGAGTTGATTTTGTGATCTGTGATCATCATTTACCCGGTGATCAAATTCCAGATGCAGTAGCCGTACTCGATCCCAAACGCAGAGATTGCACCTACCCTTATGATGAATTGTGTGGTTGTGGGGTAGGATTTAAATTAGTACAAGCGTTAGCTGCTAATCGAAATCAGACTATTGAAGATCTACGCCCTTATCTCGATCTGGTCGTAACGGCTATTGGAGCAGATATTGTACCTATTACAGGTGAAAATAGAATCTTGGCCTATTTTGGTTTAGAGGTGATTAATAGCAACCCGCGCCCAGGAATAAAAGCACTGCTTAATGTATATAAGCAAAGTAATTATACGGTTAGTGATATTGTTTTTAAAGTTGCACCGAAAATTAATGCTGCAGGACGAATACAACACGGCAATTACGCCGTTGACTTGTTAACTCGATTTTCGATGCGAGAAGCCGAAGAAACAGCAGAAATGATTATTGCCTTTAATGAAGAACGCAAAGTATTAGACCAAAACATTACAGAAGAAGCCAAAGATCAGATTATTGAAAATAGAGAAATTAACAATAAGTCGACGGTTGTTTTTCATCAGTCGTGGCACAAAGGAGTAATCGGCATTGTGGCTTCCCGTCTGATTGAAACCTATTATCGACCAACCGTTGTATTTACGGCTAGTGGAGATGTGCTAGCAGCTTCTGCTCGATCGGTTAAAAATTTTGATCTCTATGCGGCTTTAGAAGCGTGTTCGGATGAATTAATTCAGTTTGGAGGACATATGTACGCCGCAGGGATGACGTGTAAGAAAGAAAATTACCACAAGTTTAAAGCCAAGTTCGAAGAGGTGGTATCTAGCACCATATTGGAGCGAGATTTAATACCAGAAGTAGAAATAGATGCAATTCTTAATTTCGCTGAGATAACGCCCAAGTTCTGTCGGATATTAAGACAATTCGAACCCTTTGGACCGGAAAATATGAGTCCAGTTTTCTTGACTAAAAACGTCTATGATACTGGATATGCACGTGGATTAGGAGCCAATCAGGAGCACCTGAAAATGTATGTGAGACAACGCGGGCATCTCGATAAAGGCTTTAGTGCCATCGGATTTTCCTTTGGTAAGTTCTTAGATGATATACAAAATCGTTCATTCTTTGATTTAGTCTATTCGATTGAAGAAAACGAATGGAAAGGTGAAATTAACAATCAGTTGCAAATCAAAGACATGCAACTTGTTTGAAGCAAAAATTTAACTAAATATAATTTTATTGATTTAAAATGAAAGTAGCAGTAGTAGGCGCTACCGGCATGGTAGGAGAGATTATGCTAAAAGTATTAGCAGAACGCAATTTTCCAGTAACAGAATTAATACCTGTTGCTTCCGAACGCTCTGTCGGAAGTGAGATCGAATTTAAAGGGAAGAAGTTTGTAGTACAATCAATGGCCGATGCTGTAAAGATGAAACCTGCTATAGCCCTTTTTTCTGCAGGTGGAACAATCGCTATGGAATGGGCCCCTAAATTTGCAGCAGTAGGAACTACCGTGATTGATAATTCATCGGCTTGGCGAATGGATCCAACCAAAAAATTAATCGTTCCGGAAATCAATGCATCAAGTTTAACCAAAGAAGATAAAATTATTGCCAATCCCAACTGTTCAACCATCCAATTGGTGATGGCATTGGCACCATTAAATAAGAAATACAAGGTAAAACGCGTCGTAGTTTCTACCTATCAATCCATTACAGGAACAGGGGTTAAAGCGGTGAAACAATTGGAGAATGAATACGCTGGTGAAAAAGGTGATATGGCATATCCTTACCCTATCCACAAAAATGCATTGCCTCATTGCGATGTTTTTGAAGCCAATGGATATACGAAAGAAGAAATGAAATTGGTCAATGAAACCAAAAAAATATTAGAAGATGATACGGTATTAGTAACAGCTACTGCAGTGCGTATTCCTGTTGTGGGTGGACACAGTGAAACCGTAAATGTCTCTTTTGAACGCGATTTTGCTGTCGAAGATGTACGTCGATTGTTGCATGAAACTCCTGGCCTTGTTGTACAGGATAATATTGATACCAATACGTATCCAATGCCTATTTATGCACAAGGAAAAGACGACGTTTTTGTTGGGCGAATTCGCCGAGACGAAACGCAACCCAATACATTAAATATGTGGATTGTAGCAGATAACTTGCGAAAAGGAGCCGCTACAAATACCATTCAAATTGCCGAATATTTAGTTGCTAATCAACTGGTATAACGAACCAATTCACAAGATAGAAAAGGTCAATTCCCTAGGGAATTGACCTTTTTTTATTCTTTTGAAACAGGAATGAGCTTTCTCTTGTATCCTTTTAGTATAAAAATGTATAAATATACAGGAGGGCACAAAAACAAATACTGTTTTTTATTACATTAGCAAGTAACAGGTTCATTGCGTAACGTGTTGATTGAATGTCGATTTAAACCTATAATCTGTTGGGGAATGGATTAAGGGGGGATTCCCTAAGGTTGAAAAAAGGCTAGACTAGAGATATTAAGGATTGTTTTATGAAGAGAATTTTGTTAGTAGACGATCATCCCTTAATTGTAGAGGGATATCGAATGGCTTTGTCAGGTCATGAAGCAATAGCCCAATCGTATAGGTTTGAGGGAGCCTTTGATTGCTCAGAAGCCAAACAAAAAATAGACCAAGCAATAGTGGAAGAAAAGCCGTATGACTTGGCACTTGTGGATTTCTCATTGCCAAAAGGAGAACTTTCTTCTTGGGAAGATGGTGGAGATATTATTCGCTACATTAAAAAAGAAATGCCTAGTTGTAGGACAATTACCATAACAGGACATACAGAAATCTTAACAATTTATGAAATTGTAAAGAATATCAGACCCACAAGTGTTATTGGAAAAAATGAAATTACACCACAAGTATTGATTGATATTGTGACTACGGTGTTAGGTGGAGGCACTTACCAAAGTCCATTGGTTAAGCAGTGCTTAGAAAAGATGTTAAATAAAGAAGTGATGTATGACGATTACAATCGGGCGATATTGATTCTATTGGCTAAAGGACATAAATTGGTTGATTTGGAAAAATATATTCCTTTATCCACGCCAACCATCAAAAAGCGAATTGCCAAAATGAAAACGGCGTTTGGCTCCTTGGATTCGGCAAATTTAGTGCAAGATGCAATAAGACTAGGATTTGTTTAATATAAAAGAGGGTGACCTTTTGGGACACCCTCTTTCTATTTTAGTTTTTCAAGAAGTCTCTTAAAACATATTGGAGAATTCCATCATTTTTATAGTATTCAATTTCGATGAGTGAATCAAATCGCGCCAAGGCTTGGAACTTAATCGTTTGATTGGCTTCATTCGTCGCTGTGATCTCTACAATTTTATGTGGTTTTAGGTTTTCAGCTAATCCTGTAATAGTAAAGGTCTCTGTACCCGTAAGGCCTAAACGTTCTGCTGACTGCTCGGGTAAGAACTGCAAAGGTGCAATCCCCATTCCAATTAAGTTACTGCGGTGGATGCGTTCAAAACTTTCTGCAATTACAGCCTTTATACCTAATAGGTAAGCTCCTTTAGCCGCCCAATCACGAGACGAGCCACTTCCATATTCTTTTCCAGCAATAACAATCAGAGGCGTTTCAGTCTCTTGGTACTTCATAGCGGTATCGTATACCGTTAAGGATTCATTTGTAGGGAAGTAGGTACTATAACCTCCTTCGCGTTGTGCAATTTTATTTTTAATGCGCACATTGGCAAAGGTACCACGCATCATCACTTCGTGATTTCCACGTCTGGATCCATAGGAGTTAAAATCTTCTGGTTTTACCCCTTGCGATAACAAATATTTTCCAGCGGCTGATTCTTCGTTAAAGGAACCTGCTGGAGAAATATGATCTGTTGTTACAGAGTCACCCAAATAAAGTAAAACTCTTGCTGCATGAATATCTGTTAGCGGTTTTGGATCTTTCGGTAAATGGTCAAAAAAGGGTGCATGACGGATGTAAGTAGAGGCTGGATTCCATTCGAAACTTGCTCCTTTTGGGGCTTGTAGATTCTTCCAGTTTTCTTCTCCTTCAAAAATTTGATCGTATACTTCTTTGAAGTCTTCGCGTTTTAAAGAGTCGTTGATAACGGCTCTAATTTCTTCATGTGTAGGCCATATGTCGCGTAAATATACTGGTTCTCCATTTGGATCGTAATCCAGTGGATCTGTCATCAGGTTAATGTCTACACGTCCTACTAAAGCATAGGCAACTACAAGCATAGGTGACATTAAGAAATTCATTTTAACTTGTGGATGTACACGAGCTTCAAAGTTTCTATTTCCCGAAAGAACAGAAGCAACAACTAAATCTCCTTGGTTTACCGCTTCTGCAATAGGTGCTGGTAGAGGACCACTATTTCCAATACATGAGGTACACCCGTATCCAACGGTATGGAAACGCAAAGCTTCTAAATCTTCTGATAAACCAGAGCGATCGAGGTAATGGGTTACTACTTTTGAACCAGGAGCTAAACTTGTTTTAACCCATGATTTGGTGCGCAATCCACGTTGTATGGCTTTTCGAGCAACTAATCCTGCGCCAATCATTACTTCAGGATTAGAGGTATTGGTACAACTCGTAATGGCGGCTAGTACGATACTACCATCACTTACGACGTATTCTTTGTTTTTTTGTTTGATGCGAACTGCTCGCATAGCTTCTTTCACCACTTCAGTGGGTTGACTAGTAGAATTTTCGGCTTGTTTGTAGATGAATTCAGTCCCTGATCCACCTTCAGATAACCAAGCCGATTCACGGCGGTCTTTCACCGCAACATAAGCGCGGTTGTATTCTTCTTCTAATAAGGACGAGAAGGTTTTATCTAAATCGCGCACCAAGATTTTATCTTGTGGACGTTTAGGTCCTGAAACTGTTGGCTCTAGTGTATTTAAATCCAATTCTACCACAGCAGAATAGGTAATGTCTTCTTTACCTGTTCGCCAAAGAAGATTTTCTTTGCAGTATTCTTCAACTAATTTCACGTGGTCTTCATCTCTATTGGTTTGACGCATATAATGTAGCGTTTGATCATCAATAGGGAAGTAAGTTACAGTACACCCAAACTCTGGAGACATGTTGGAGATTGTTGCGCGATCCGTAACGGATAAGTGGTCTAAAGCATCACCATACACCTCAACAAATTTTCCGACAACACCTTGCTTGCGCAATACTTTGGTAATAGAGAGCACCATATCGGTAGCGGTAGCACCTTCGGGAATTTTTCCCGTTAGTTTGAGTCCAACAACTTCGGGACAAGTAAAGTAAATCGGTTGACCCAGCATGGCTGCTTCTGCCTCAATTCCTCCAACTCCCCAAGCAATTACACCAATTCCATTGACCATAGGGGTATGAGAATCTGTCCCTACTAAAGTATCTGGAAATAACCAACCGTCTCGATTAATGACCCCTTGAGCGAGGTACTCTAAGTTTACTTGGTGACAAATTCCCATGCCTGGTGGCACTACAGTAAATCCTTTTAATTCTTGTTGAGCCCATTTGAGCAACTCATAACGTTCGGCATTGCGCTCATACTCTTTGGTTACATTTTCTTTATAAGAATAGTCCGTTCCAAAATAGTCTACTTGCACCGAGTGGTCAATCACTAAATCAACGGGAATAGCGGGTGTAATTTTTTCTCCATTTTTTCCTTGTCGAACATATTCAGCACGTAAGGATGCAAGATCTACTACTCCAGGAACACCCGTAAAATCCTGCATTAATACACGTGCAGGTTTAAATGGAATATCCTTATCTGTGGGTTGAGGTTGCCAATTGACTAACGTATCGATGTGCTCATCTGTAATGGCAAATCCGTCGTGATTTCTCAGTACGTTTTCTAAGAGAATGCGAATTGAGAAAGGCAAACGATGCATGTTTTTGCCCTCGTCTTGTAGTTTTTTAAGCGAGGCTATTTTGTAATTTCTCATAATTGTTAGTTTTTCCCAATTTACAAAAAAATAATGGATTGCATCGGGCAGATGTCTGCTTGAATTCTTAAAATAAATATAAAAGAGTGCAGATCTGTATGATAATTGTCATTTTTATCTCGGTATAGAAGAGCTACTTTTACTTGACTTAAAAGATTGATTATGAAAATTGAACAAATTTATACCGGGTGTATTGCACATGCCGCATATTATCTGTCAAGTAATGGAGAAGCAGCGATATTTGATCCTTTGCGCGATGTACAACCTTATTTGGATCGAGCAACAAAAGACGGTGCTGTGATTAACTATGTTTTTGAAACTCATTTTCACGCAGACTTTGTCAGTGGTCATTTGGACTTAATGCAAAAAACAGGTGCCAAGATTGTATTTGGGCCTACTGCGTCACCGAGTTATGAGGCTATTATCGCCACGGACAATCAAATCTTTTACGTAGGAGGTGTTAAGGTTCAAGTATTGCATACACCAGGACATACTATGGAGAGTTGCACCTATTTGATCTTTGACGAAGCAGGAGAACCACAAGCCATTATTACTGGGGATACCTTGTTTATTGGCGACGTTGGACGTCCTGATTTGGTGCAGCTTGTCAAATCAGAATTAACACAAGAAAAATTAGCAAGGCATTTATATCAGTCACTACGCCACAAAATCATGCCACTACCCGATCATTTAATCGTGTACCCAAATCACGGAGCTGGAAGTGCATGTGGTAAAAATATGAGCAAGGAAACAACAGATACATTGGGAAATCAGAAGAAGACCAATTATGCACTACGTGCTGATATGACGGAAGATGAATTTGTCGAGGAGTTGCTTACTGGGCTGGCTACCCCTCCTCAATATTTTCCAAAAAATGTCTTGCTAAACATAGGGGGATATGAGCAGTTAGATGAGGTTTTGGATCGCGCGTATAAACCGTTAACCTTAGCCATGTTTGATAAAATGTTGGATACAGGAGAGGTATTGGTACTTGATACACGCACTCCTCAAGATTTTGCAACAGGTTTTATTCCAAAGAGTATTAATATTGGTTTAAGTGGACCCTTTGCCGTTTGGGTAGGTGAGTTGATTAAAGATATTCAACAGCCCATTCTTTTGATTACCGAAGTAGGTAAGGAAGAAGAAAGTATGATTCGCTTATCTCGTGTAGGCTACGACCATACCGTTGGCTTTTTAGCAGGTGGAGTGGAAACGTGGAAAAAAGCAAATCGCCCCTTGCATACGATTCCGCGTTTAGAAGCGCATCAATTTGATGCTTATATCGAAAGTGAACATGCAACTCTGTTAGACGTGCGGAAGGAAAATGAATACCGATCGGAACATTTAGTGGATTCCACCTTTATTTCACTCAATATATTAGAAGAAAAATTACGCACATTAGATAAAGAAAAAACCCATGTGGTGTTTTGTGCAGGGGGGTATCGCAGTATGATTGCCGCTTCAATATTACGCGCCAATGGCTTTTTAAAAGTAGTAGATGTCGTTGGTGGATTTCAAGCCCTAGCGCCTCGTACTAGTTTGGATAAAACAGCTTTTGTTTGTCCAACTTCGATGTTGTAACAATAACCCTATAGTTGTTTATTGGTTTGATTATTCTTACTTGCGAGAATAATTGAGTTAGTTATTATGTTTTTAGTTTAAAACAGCTCTCTAGGTTGGGGGCTGTTTTTTATTTCTCTATGGTTCTAAATGTCAGGTTGATACGTGGATGATGAACGACTTTTGTCGGGGGTAAACGATGAACCCAAAACGTTTGTGTTTCGTCTTTCATGACCAATAAGTGTCCACTTTCTAGTATAAAAGTTACTTTTTCTTGTGTAGTTTTGTGCTTAAACATGAATTTTCGCGTAGCTCCTAAACTCAAGGAAGCAATTGCGCCATTTTTCTTCAAATCTTTTTCACCATCACTGTGCCAAGCCATCCCTTCACTGCCATCATGATATAGATTTAACAGGCAGGAATTATAGGTTTCGCCCGTTGTTTTTTCAATGCGGTCTTTTAAGGCAAGCAATTCTGGCGTCCAAGGTAAAGCGAGTTTGGTTACATTGGAGTAGGTGTATTGGAAAGGCTTGGATCCATACCAAGCCACTTTGCGTTTGGTAATTACGCGTTTGCCAAATATCACCGCTTCGTCATTTTTCCATTCGATGTGGCCTAGTAAATGGTCAAAGTAAAAAGCAGCTTCTTCAGTGTGTAGCAGATAGCCATAACAATTCACCGTCCCATCATATGGGAGGAAATTGTATTGTGTAGGATCCAGTGTATTAAATAAGTCCATTTTCTAGTTCTATTTCGTTGTACACTTGTGCGCCTTCCCATCCTATTATGGCTTTTTTACGCGTGGCTCCCCACATATAGTTGCCGAGCACTCCTGAGGATTGTATCACGCGATGACAGGGAATTAAAAAAGCAACAGGATTGCTGCCAATGGCGGTTCCAACTGCTCGTGAAGCTTTAGGGTTTTCAATCTGTGTGGCAATGGCGCCATAGGTAGTTAAAGCACCCATCGGAATGGTGAGCAAACTCTGCCAAACTTTGAGCTGAAATTCCGTGCCTTTTAGGTGTAATTTGATTTGATTTAAATCTGGGGTGTCGCGCTGAAAGATTTGTAAGGCCTGGGTCTGTTGTAGGTCCATTGCCGCTTGGAATTTTGCCTTTGGAAACTTGGCTCGTAAATTTTGTAGTGCCTCGTCTTCGTTTTCAGTAAATACAAGATGGCAAATCCCTTTGGATGTAGAAGCAATGAATAGAGAGCCAAAAATACTTGGTGTGAAGCTGTAATTGATGGTGAGTTGCTCACCGCCATTTTGATACTCAGCAGGTGTCATCCCTTCTAAGGTAATAAACAAATCGTGTAGCCGACTGGTACTGGATAAGCCCGTCTCAAAGGTAGCATCAAAAAGCGACACCTGTTTTTCTTTTAAAAGCCATTTGGCATGAGTGATACTAGTAAATTGAAGAAATTTCTTCGGACTAGTACCCGCCCATTCCGTAAATAACCGCTGAAAATGCGCAGGACTTAAATGTAAAGCTCTAGCGACTTCTTCTAAACGAGGTTGTTGTTTAAAATGGGTCTGAATGTACTCAATAGCCTGAGCAATACGGGTATAATTTAAGGAAGATTGGTTTTTCATTTTATTTGTTCTTTATCTCACTTAGTTTATATTTTATTTTGATGTTCAATGAATCTTCGATTTGTTGTTTGCCCTTTGTTGTTTGTTCTTTGTGATATTTTTTCATCATAAGAGAATCTTCTTTTTCAACTAGATGTAATGAACCAAAAGCCGAAAGCCGAAAAGCAGTTTTTTTGTTCGTTGCTATTTGCTCGATTTGTTACACACCTAGTCTGTCAACTGTCTCACAAATATCTCTATATTAAATCAATTCTAAAATCCGAAACGTGCTAATAATTAGGGCAATTGAAGGGATAAAAAAAAGCTTGAATGGGAGTTCAAGCTTTTTTCTTTTATTTGGAATGGTTTCTTTTTTGTAAATCGTATAAATCTAGGCGTCGGTCTTTCATGATACGAACGCTACCATGTTCGTGTAGTTCTTTTAGTAGGTCTAAATTCACATCGACGATTAAGGTCATTTCAGTATTGGGAGTCGCTTCTGCTTTTACCCCATTGGTTGGGAAGGCGAAGTCTGAAGGAGTGAATACTGCCGCTTGAGCAAACTGAATATCCATGTTGTTTACTTTTGGTAAGTTTCCAACACATCCGGCAATAGCGACATAACATTCGTTTTCAATGGCACGGGCAGCGGCACAGTTACGCACACGTGTATATCCATTTTGCGTATCCGTTAAAAAAGGAACAAATAGAATTTCCATGCCTTCTTCGGCTAATAAACGAGGTAATTCTGGGAATTCCACATCATAGCATACAATAATTCCAATTTTTCCACAGTCGGTATCAAACGTTCGAATGGCTGATCCTCCCTGCATCCCCCAGTAATGTACTTCATTAGGTGTAATGTGTATTTTAGAATACATTTCGTATGTACCGTCTCGTTTACATAGAAACCCAACATTGTATAGCGTCCCATCAATCAGATAGGGCATACTACCCGAAATAATATTGATGTTGTAAGAGATTGCAAATTCTTGGAATCGCTTGCGGATTGGTGTAGTATAACGAGCGAGTTCACGAATAGAGTCAGCCTCTGATAAGTGGTTGTACGCGGCCATTAAAGGAGCGGTAAATAGCTCAGGAAACATGGCGAAGTCACTTTCATAGTCGGACACGGCATTGATGAAGAATTCCGCTTGATCAAAGAATTCTTCCAGATCGTTGAACGGACGCATCTGCCATTGAATTAACCCCAAGCGTACTACACTTTTTTTGGTGTTGATCAACTGCACATCTTTTTCATAGTAGATATTGTTCCACTCCAGTAAAACAGCATAATCTTTGGATTCTTTATCTCCATCTAAATAGTTGCGCATTAGGCGAACCATGTGGAAGTCATTCGACATTTGAAAAGACATCACAGGGTCGTTAATCTCTTTGGCTCTTACTTTTTCTAAGTATTGCTTTGGCGTAAGTTCGCTGGCATATTTAGCGTATTTGGGGATTCTCCCCGCAAATACAATGGATTTTAGATTGAGTTGTTCACACAATTCTTTACGTGCATCGTATAAACGGCGACCTAACCGCAAACCTCTGTATTTTGGGTGAATAAAAACGTCAATTCCGTATAAGACGTTTCCTTCTGGATTGTGCGTACTAAAGGAAGAGTGACCCGTAATCTGATCATAATTATGCGTGGACATTGCTTTCTTTTCATCGATGATAATAGAAAGTGCAGATCCTACGACAATGTCGTCAACTAAAACGACTAATTGTCCTTCAGGGAAAATACTCAGTAAGTTTTCTATTTCACTTTTATCCCAATACGGATCTTCCATTCCCGTATAGGACTCTAGCATTGAATTTTTAAGCTCTAAATAGTCATCCAATTGAAGATTGCGAAGTTCAATCTTGTTAATTGTAGTATCCATGAATTTTTTATTGCAAATTACAAATAAAACTTCTAATAAGTAAATATTTTAGAAGGTAAAAGCCGGTTGATCTTCGTATTTGGTGCATTTTTTGCTAAAAATATCACTAGTTTATTTTTAATTTAAAAGGCAGGTATATTATGAGTTCATTACGAAATCGCGTTCAATTAATCGGACGAGCAGGACAAGATGCAGAAATTATTGTTTTTGGATCAGAAAAAAAAAGAGCTACATTCTCTATTGCAATTAATGAATTTTATTTCAACGATAAAGGGGAGAAAGTCGAACATGTGCAATGGCACAATGTTGTGGTATGGGGAAAATTGGCCAATATTGCCGAGAAGTATGTGGTTAAAGGTAAAGAGGTCGCGATTGAAGGAAAATTAGTCAATCGCTCCTATGAGGATAAAGAAAATAAGAAGCGATACATTACGGAAATTGTCGTTTCTGAACTGCTTTTTTAGTAAACTAAGGTAGGGTGAAAAGGGAAGTAGAGGTTGTTTTACAGGATAAATAACCTCTGTTTTTCCAAAAAGACTTATCTTGCTCAAGATTAATTAAAATGGATAATCTTTTGAGTCAAATATTAGTAATAGAAGACGATATTCGCGTTGCTGAATTGCTTCAACGGAGCTTACAAGATCAAAACTTTACGGTAGATGTTGCCTATGATGGGTATATGGGAAAGAAATTAGCCCTACAGAAAAAGTACCAGTTAATTGTTACGGATGTTATTCTGCCCAAAATTAATGGGATTGATTTGTGTAAAGAACTCAAACAAACCTTGCCTAATACCCCTATTATTATGCTGACCGCTTTGGGAACGACAGATGATAAAGTGGAAGGATTTGATGCAGGCGCAGATGATTATTTAGTTAAACCCTTTGAATTAAGAGAACTCTATGTTCGTATTCGAGCACTACTCAAACGCTTTGAACATGCAAAAGAAACCAATAGCGCTACTTTAAAATATGCCGATTTAGAAATTGATTTGAATCAGAAGAAGTTCAAACGCGCAGGACAAGAGATACACCTTACTCCGAAAGAATTTAATCTGATACAGTATATGATGGAAAATCCAGAACGCGTCTTATCACGGGCAGAGATTTCTGAAAAGGTTTGGGATACGCATTTCGACACAGGAACGAATTTTATTGATGTGTATATCAATTATTTGAGAAAGAAAATAGAGTTAGATGTTCATAACAAGCTGATCCATACCAAATCAGGAATGGGCTTCATATTGAAGAATAATGAGAATTAAAACGAGACTTACCCTGCTGTTTACCTTGCTGGTTGCCTCTATTTTATTGGTGTTTGCCAGTGTGATCTATTGGTCCTCTTCCAAAAGCAGAGAAGTTGAATTTTATGAAGAATTAGAAAAAGAAGCCATTACTAAGGCTAAGTTGTTTTTGGAGGCTCAAGTTAAACCGACAACCTTACACAAAATTTACCTCAACAATAGCGAAATTATCAACGAAGTAGAAGTAGCGGTTTACGATTATGGATTTAATTTGCTGTATCACGATGCAGTAGAAATTGACCGAGTAAAGGAAACAAAAGAAATGATTCAGTCCATTATTGCCGAGGGTAGTTTACACTATACACAAGAAGATTGGCAAGTGATTGGGGTTACCTATACCTTTGCTGATCAAGACTATGTGATCACAGCAACAGCTTACGATGAATATGGTTATACTAAGCTGCAAAATCTCTTTGTAACCATTGTCGTATTAGTGGTGATTTCGCTGCTAGTCATCTATTTTGTAGGACTGTTTTTTGCTGATAAAGTGCTGTTACCCATTACCAAAATGAACAATGAGGTAAATAAAATTACGGCTACTAATTTAGATTTGCGCATTAGTACAGAAAAAAATAAAGATGAACTTGGAGCTTTAGCGGATACCTTTAATGAAATGCTCAATCGTCTAGAAAACTCATTCGATTCGCAAAAACAATTTGTTTCCAATATATCCCATGAGTTGAGAACGCCTTTGGCGGCTATTATTGCAGAATTGGAATTGGCCCTAAGTAAAGAACAAGACCAAGCTTACTATATTCAAACCCTTGAAAATGCACTCAACGATTCCCAAAAAATTGTGCGTTTATCTAATAGCTTATTGGATTTTGCCAAAGCGAGTTATGATCCAACGGAAATTGTATTTAAATCTATTCGCGTAGATGAGGTGATTATTGATGCCTGTCAGAAATTGCAAAAAATGGATGCCTCGTATAAATTCAATTTCGTAGTTGATGAATCCGTAACCAATGAGGAGATGATGATTGTCAATGCCAATCCGTATTTATTGGAGGTAGCTTTAGTCAATCTCTTGGAAAATGCTTGTAAATTTTCGGAAAATAAAGCCTGTACAATTCAAATTTCTTACCGTGATTATCGATTGGTTATTGAGGTGATCGACAAGGGAATTGGAATTGCAGAAGAAGATTTGGATTCTATTTTTATCCCTTTCTATCGCGGAAAAAATCAAACTTACAAGGAAGGGAATGGCATTGGACTTCCATTGACCAATAAGATTATCAACCTGCATAAAGGTAGACTACAGGTCGTATCTAAAGTAGGAGAAGGAACGACGTTTACCATTCGATTATAATAAAAGCGCTTGCAATTTTGCAAGCGCTTTCTTTTTCTAATAGAATTCTAATTTTTTTCTAAAGGCTTTCTAATAGCCTCCAGTGCTTGTAACTTCTACTTTTGTCCCATCAAAAAAAATAAATGATGGACACAGAATCCTTTTTAACTAAAGAATGTTAATCCTCCTGCTAATTGTTTATAACGAAGAAGTATTCAGAATGTAGGAGAAAAAAATGAAGTTATGGCAATTACAGTATTTATTTCAAGATTATTACTTGCTTTTATTTTAGGAGCATTAATTGGCGCTGAGCGTCAAGTAAGACAAAAAAGTGCAGGATTGAGAACCAATACCTTGGTGTGTATTGGAGCAGCTGGATTTGTATTGATGTCTTACCAAATAGGCGGAACTGCAGTAGGACGTGTAGCTTCTTATGTTGTAAGTGGAATTGGTTTCCTAGGAGCGGGAGTGATTATGAAGGATGGATTTAGCATCCGTGGGTTGAATACCGCAGCGACTATTTGGTGCTCAGCTTCAGTTGGCTCTATGTGTGGAGTAGGGTTGTGGAAAGAGGCCCTTGTAATGACGGTATTAATTGTTTCTGCTCACTTGCTGTTGCGCCCAATAGGTAGTTTGATGAATAAAATGTCTTTCGAGACAGAAAGTGATTCAGCAGAAGTGTTTTATGAGATCATTGTAGGATGTAAAGAACAAGTAGAAAATGATATACGTGTTATGGTGCTCAAACATCTCAAAGCGCAAAAAGAATTGCAAATGCGTTCGTTAAAAAGTTCGGATAATGGAAATCCCGCTTTTTCATACCTCAAGTTTGAGGTGTACTGCATCGGACGTAAAGACGATATTTTAGAACAGATTACACAAAAAGTTTCTTTGGAATTTGGCGTGTCAGAAGTTTCTTGGGAATTAATTACCTATTAATCTTTAAAAGTGGAATGTCATGAGAACAATGAAGTATGAGCGCAGTAATTTGCATAAAATAGCAGCAGATTTTCAAGGTTTAGATCAAATGATTAAAATGCTTCCTGTATTAAAGAAGATGCCTATTATCGATGTGAGTGAGGCGTTGTCTTTGATGGATACCAAAGAATTATTTGTCATTTTGAGGGAATTTCCATTGGAACATCAAGCTGAAATATTTGCAGCCTTTCCTTTGGTAAAACAACTTTCCATTTTTCAGCAGTTGAGTATGAAGCGCTTTGCTCGATTATTTGAGCAAATGCCCTCAGAAGATCGCGCTGATTTATTCCAGATTTTAACTCAACAAGAACAAATTGATCTGTTGCCTTTTTTGACTAAACAAGTCCGAGAAAATGTATTGGCTTTGAGTTCCTATCCTGAAGATACTGCAGGGGGAATCATGAGTACCGATTTTGCTACTGTATCGAAAGATATGACCTGTTTTGAAGCCATTCACAAAGTAAGACAAGATGCACCATCTAAAAAGACAATTTACTATATCTATGTGGTGAATGAAGATCAAACGCTATTGGGATTTATCACCTTGAAAGATTTAATTATTGCCGAACCTCATCAATTGGTTGAAGAAGAATTACACCGCGATTTTGTTTTTGGTTATGTCGATGAAGATAGCGAAGTAGTGGCGGCCAAGATTGACAAGTACGAATTGGTGGCACTGCCCATTCTCAATCGAAAAAAACAAGTGGTCGGTATTGTTACCCATGATGATGCACTGGATATTATTCAGGCGGAACACACGGAAGATATGCAAAAGTTTATGGGGGTGATGGGAAGCAGTGAAGATGCAGATTATGCAGAAACTTCTATTGTAGGACACTTTAAAAAACGCGTGTTTTGGCTGGTAACCTTAGCCATTGTAGGGTTAGTTTCGGGTTTAATCATTCACAATTTTGAAGGAGCCCTTGCTCAAATGGTTATTCTCGCCTTGTATATGCCAATGGTGGCAGATTCAGGAGGCAATGCAGGTAGTCAATCCGCAACGGTTGTCGTACGTGCTTTGGCTTTGGGGCAAATAACGGTCAAGTCGTGGATGAGTGTGTTGTGGAAAGAAATGAGAATTGCGCTTTTATTGGCCCTGTGTTTAGGTTTACTCGCTTTTGGCAAAGTCGTTTTTCTTAGTTGGGAAACGGAAACTCCAGCAACATTTACGCTGTGGGCAATTGGTGGTGTAATCGCAGTAGCCTTGTTTTTACAAGTTGTTTTTTCTACTGTCATTGGAGCTGCTTTACCCTTACTCGTTAAAAAAATGGGAGCTGATCCTGCAGTTGTAGCAAGCCCCGCAATTCGAACGATCGTCAATATTATTGGCTTATTACTCTACTTTGGATTAGCTGCTTATATTTTCGATTTGCATTAGTAAAACAAAGGCGTTTCAAACGCTATAAAAATAAACAAAATGAAAAAATGGCGTTTCCGCTGTGATTTAACCCCCTATGGATAAGGGATAATTATTTTAATTGTTAAATAAACGTAATGTTTTATTTTTATATTTAAAAATATGGGGTAAAATTTCGTAAATTAAGAGAATATTAGAACGTAAAAATTTAAAACAATCATAATGGCAAAAAAAGTACAAATAGCAGGAGTTTTGAGCTTGAGTATCTTATTGAGTTTTTGCTCTGAAAAGAAGGAACAAACCAGTGATGTTGCACAATACCAAGTGAATAATCAAGTGATTTCCTTAACAGAAAATTCAAATCTGAAAAGCAGAATTAAAGTCGCGGAAGTCGCAGAAGAAGACTTCACGTTTGATCTAGTAACTGCGGGTTTAGTAAAAGCCATACCAAACCATTATGCGGAAATCGCTTCTCCCTTCTCCGGAAGAATTGTCAAATCATTTATCAAATTGGGGCAAAAAGTAGGTGTAAATCAACCTTTGTTTGAGGTATCTTCTCCTGATTATTTCGAAGCACAAAAAGATTACTTTGATTCTAAACAAGAATATAAACAAGCGTCTTTAAACCTAAAAAGACAAGCGGATTTGTTGGAAAATGGCGTTGGAGTTCGCCAAGAGTATGAGGAAGCAGAAACTGAAAATTCGATAGCTAAAGCGGCATTTGACAATGCAACAGCAGCCATCAAGATATACAATGTACAACCGGGATCTTTGGCTTTAGGACAACCGCTTATTGTTCGCTCACCCATTGAAGGGGAGATTTTAGAAAACAATATTGTACTAGGGCAATACATCAATGACGATGCAGATCCCGTAGTAAAAATTGCAGCATTAAACAAAATATGGATTGTGGGAAAAGTGAAAGAAAAAGATATCCAACACTTAACCAAATTGAATAAAGTGCAAATTGAATTGGCAGCCTATCCTGATCAACCGATTGTGGGAACGATCTATCATGTAAATGAAATTGTAGATGAAGAAACGAGAAGTATAGATGTTTTAATCGAGGCAGACAATAACAACCGCATTTTAAAACCAGGTATGTATGTGAATGTGCGTTTTATCGACCAACCTGAAAAAGTAATCCTAGTGCCTTCAC
This sequence comes from Myroides sp. C15-4, assembly GCF_050522745.1. Lineage (NCBI taxonomy): Bacteria > Pseudomonadati > Bacteroidota > Flavobacteriia > Flavobacteriales > Flavobacteriaceae > Myroides > Myroides sp. C15-4. Next base: position 41,668 of record NZ_JBMVQX010000011.1, read on the forward strand.
GTGCTGTTTTACAAGGAGAAGACGATTCTTTTGTCTTTGTGGAGGTAGCGCCAAATGAATACACCCGTAAAAATGTTGTCATTGGAGGGGTTTCTGGCAATCAAACTGTTATCTTATCTGGTTTAGAAAAAGGAGATAAAGTAGTGAGTGAAGGAGGTATTTATTTACCACAACTGTAGTAATCCAATAAAACAGCAAAAAATGAAAAAATCAATAATAGATACAGCTATACACAAAAGATGGCTTGTTGCTGCTTTGTTTGGCTTACTGTGTATTTTTGGGTATTATTCATGGAAACAACTTTCTATTGAAGCCTATCCAGATATTGCAGATACAACCTCTCAAGTAGTTACACAAGTACCAGGTTTAGCAGCAGAAGAAATTGAATTGCAAATTACCATTCCGATTGAGCGTGCGCTAAACGGAATGCCAGGTATGCACGTGATGCGTAGTAATAGTACCTTCGGACTCTCGATGATTACCATCGTTTTTGAAGATGGAGTAGACGATTACTTTGCCCGTCAACGTATCCAAGAACGACTCAATGGCGTGGAATTGCCCTATGATGCCATTCCCGAATTAGACCCGTTAACCTCGCCAATCGGAGAAGTATACCGCTATATTATCGAAGGAGATGGCTATAGTTTACGCGAGCTAACGGATATTCAGAACTTTATTATTATTCCTAAACTGAATCAAGTTTCAGGTGTAGCTGAGGTAACCAATTTTGGAGGAATCACCACACAATTTCAAATTGAATTAGATCCACATAAATTAGAACAATACGACCTTTCACTAAGTGATGTTACAGAAACCATTGAAGAAAACAACGTTAATTCAGGAGGAAGTGTACTTACCCGTGGAGATTTGGGCTATGTAGTACGTGGAATTGGATTGGTAAAAGATTTAGAAGATTTAGGGAAAATCGTCGTAAAAGCCGAAAATGGAATTCCTATTTTCTTAAAAGATTTAGGTCGATTAAAATATGGAAATGTAGAGCGCAAAGGTATTTTAGGCTATTCGGATAAAGAGCGCAATTACTCTGACAGTATTGAGGGAATTGTACTCTTGTTAAAAGGAGAGAATCCTTCTATTGTACTAGAAAAAATTCACCAATATGTCGATGAATTAAATAATGAACTATTGCCAGAAGGGGTGAAGATTCATACCTTCCTAGACCGTACAGAATTAGTAGACACGACGTTACATACCGTATCGACGACTTTAATTGAAGGGATTAGTTTAGTTATCATCGTATTGATTGTTTTCTTAGGTAGTTGGAGAGGGGCGTTATTGGTAGCAATTACCATTCCTGTATCCCTGTTATTTGCCTTTATTTTGATGCATTTTACAGATATTCCTGCCAACTTATTATCATTAGGAGCCATTGATTTTGGTATTATTGTCGATGGAGCCATTGTAATGATGGAATCCATCCTCAAGAAACGGGAAGACAATCCGGAGGAGGAACTCAAGGAAAAATCCATTGCCCAACGAACCAAAGAAGTGGCAAAACCAGTATTCTTCGCTACGATTATTATTATCACAGCCTATTTACCGCTATTTGCTTTTGAGCGCGTTGAGAAGAAACTGTTTACCCCAATGGCTTTTACCGTTGGATTTGCTTTACTCGGAGCGCTTTTGGTTGCCTTGTTCTTAATCCCAGGATTAGCCTATGCTGTGTATAAAAAGCCGCGAAAAATATACCACAACAAATGGTTGGAAAAACTAACAACCTTGTATCATAATCGCATTGAGAAGATTATGAAAAAGCCAAAACAAGTCTTCTTACCTATTTTAGTTGTATTGGCAATTACCATTGGATTGACTGCTAAGGTTGGAAAAGATTTCTTACCGCCTCTGGATGAAGGATCCATTTGGTTACAAGTAACGTTGCCACCGGGAATTTCGTTGGAGAAATCCAAAGAAATGAGTGATACGTTGAGAGCGCGTACCATGAAATATGAGGAAGTAACTTACGTTATGGTTCAAGCAGGGAGAAATGACGATGGAACGGATCCTTTTACTCCTTCTCATTTCGAGTGTTCAATCGGAATTAAACCGTATAAAGAATGGCCAAGAGGCAAAACGAAAAACGATTTAATCGAAGAGTTAGCAGCAGAATATGAGTCTTTACCTGGATTTACGGTTGGTTTTGCTCAACCGATGATCGATGGAGTAATGGATAAAATTTCAGGGGCGCACAGTGAGCTAGTAGTCAAAGTATATGGAGAGGATTTTCACGAAACTAGACGCATCGCCAATGAGGTGTTAGGTACGTTGAAAACAGTAGATGGAGCAGTAGATTTAGCCATTGACCAAGAACCACCTTTACCGCAATTGCAAATCCATGCAAATCGAGATAAAATAGCACAATACGGATTGAATGTTGCTGATGTAGCTGAGCTCATTGAAGTAGCGATCGGAGGAAAGGCCATTTCGCAAATCTTTATTGGAAATAAGGTATACGATATCAGTGCACGTTATACAGAAGAAAGTAGAAATACTCCAGAAAAGATTGCCAATTTGATGTTGACGTCAAGTACAGGAGCAAAAATACCGCTATCTCAAGTGGCCGATGTCAAGACAAGTACAGGTGAAAGTACGATTACACGTGAGATGAACAGACGTCATTTGACTGTAAAATTGAATGTGCGTAATCGCGATTTAGGGTCTTTATTGAAAGAAGCGCAGCAAAAAATTGAGGAGAACATCACCTATGATCACAACAAGTTCCACATTGAGTGGGGAGGACAGTTTGAAAACCAGCACCGTGCATACAATCGTTTAGCGATCATCGTGCCGTTGACCTTGTGTTTGATGTTTGTCTTACTCTATGGTGCTTTTGGGCAATTTAGACAGGCAGGGTTGTTGATGGTTGTTGTGCCTCTGGCCCTTTTTGGTGGAATGTTAGCCTTGAATATCAGAGGGATGTCTTTGAATGTATCCTCTGCGGTTGGATTTATTGCACTATTTGGTGTAGCCATTCAAAATGGAGTGATTATGATTTCCCATATCAATGATTTGCGAAAACGAGGACATGCGTTGCTAGAAGCCGTGTTGCTTGGAGCAGAACAGCGATTCAGACCCGTATTAATGACGGCAACAGTAGCTATTTTGGGCTTGTTTCCAGCCTCTATGGCAACGGGAATCGGTTCAGATGTGCAACGTCCTCTAGCGACAGTGATCGTTTATGGTCTATTGTTCGCCACGATTTTAACGCTTTTCGTATTGCCTGCTTTATACTATCTCGTAGAGCGCAAATGGGGGAAAGACAGTGACTTTGTCAAAGTAGAAGAAACAGAAGAAAACTAACATGGAGATGAATATGTTTAAAAAATATATCAGTATAAGTGTTATGTCTATAATGTGTAGCGGTGTTTTGTATGCTCAAGATGGGCATACAGAGCAAGCTACAAATAAACAAACGCTTACATACAAGGAGTTTCTATCTAAGATGATAGAAAATAACTTAGGCTATGCAGCAGAGAAATACAACATCAATATAGCAGAAGCAGAAGTGCAAGCCGCTAAAGCATTTCCAGATCCAGAGTTGAGTTTTGGTTGGGCAGATAACCAACAAAAGCGCATGCAAATGGGGTATGGATTTGAAGCCGAGTTGTCTTGGGATTTAGAGTTAGGAGGCAAGCGAAAAGCAAGAAAAAACTTAGCTCATGATCAAAAGGTATTAGCTGAACTAGAATTGCAAGAGTTCTTTCACACCTTACGCGCAGAATCGACCCTTGCTTTTTTAGAAGCGATGCAAAACAAAATGCTGTACGATATTCAAAAAGACTCCTACGAATCCATGTTGCAAGTAGCCAAGTCAGATAGTATTCGCTATTCACTTGGACAAATCAGCAAAGTTGATGCTATCCAGAGTAAGTTGGAAGCTAAGTCGATGTTAAATGATTTGCAAGATGCTGATGATACATGGGAGAATAGTTTAATGGAAGTGCGCAACATCATCAGTGCTTATCGCGTTGATACGGTGTATCTACCAACAGGTGATTTCAGTCAGTTTGTTCGCTTGTTTGCCCTAGAAGATTTGATTGTAACGGCTCAAAATAACCGAGCGGATTATTTAGTTGCTCAACAAAATAAAGTGGTGGCAGGTAGACAAGTTGCTCTAGCACGAGCAGAGCGCGTCATCGATTTAGGGTTAAATATTGGTGTTGAAAATAATTCCTTCGTTAAAAATGCTGTTGCACCCACTCCGGGAAATACGGTGGTAAAAGCAGGAGTTTCGGTTCCTTTAAAATTTTCTAACCGCCGTGAGGCAGGCTTGAAAACCGCTTTGTATGAAGAAAGACAAGCGGAGCTAGAATACGACATCATTGAACTAGAATTGGAGAAAGAAATTAACCAAGCCTATCGCAATTACTTGACCAAACAAAAGCAAATCCAACGTTTTGAAAACGGAATGCTAGAGGAAGCTAAACAAGTATTTGAAGGAATCAAATACAGCTATCAACGAGGTGCAAGTAGTTTATTAGAAGTGTTGGATGCACAACGCACCTATAACGAAACCCAACAAGCTTATGCCGAAACCTTATTTGGTTATGCAGAGTCTTTGGTGGAGTTAGAGAAAGCGGTTGGAATTTGGGATATTGATTTTTAAGAAGAAGGAGTATGAAACACATTATATTCAGTTTACTAGTATTAACTGGGCTTTCTGTGAAAGCGCAGGACCTCAAGGAAGATCTAAAAGGAAAAACTTCTTTTAGTGTAAAAGCAGGATGGCTACAGTCTACGTTAAAAGGGGATGACGTGAAGGACTTGGCAGTAGATGGTAAAATAGATCACCGCAATGCCCTTTTTGTAGGGGTAAGTGTAGATAATAGCATCGGAACGTATTTTGGGTTGAAACACGAACTGTATTACCAAAATTATGGGGCAAAGTTCAAACGCGAATTAGAGGAGCATATGTTTGATGCTACGTTGGAGATGCATAGCTTGCGTCTGAATCCCATCAGTCCAACGTTTAAAGTTGGAGGCTTACAGGTTTATGCAGGACCCTATATCAATATGTTGCTGTATTCGTCAATTACATCCGTAGACGAAAATGGAAAAACCTATAAAGATCACGGTATTTTCGGATCAACAGAAGATGATCAAGAAGACAGTAAATACCTGCAAAAAATGGATTATGGAGTTACTGCTGGGATTGAGTACCAGTTTAAATTTGGCTTACTTGTTGGGGCACAATATACTAGAGGATTCGCCACTATTTTCGATAACTCCAATACATTTGGGGTAGAAGAAAATACTGGAGCTAATGACTTTAAAATATACAATCAGAATTTTGGTGTTTATGTAGGCTACCGTTTTTAGATCAATCGGAATCAAGTGAAATAAATAAAATTGCTTATGAAACAGAAAAAGGAAACCCTCAAGGTTTCCTTTTTCTGTTTTTCGTTGCATTGATTTTGAATCCTTTTTTTCTCTTGCATATCCGCGTGAACCTCACAACGAGCAAACCGCGCAAAAAACCTTACAACAATTCCTTAATTTCCGATAATTTCTTGATGGATTTGAAATTCTCATGCACCACAGCATGATCGATGTGCTCGTGTAACCAGGTGGTGTGAAAAGGCACATGAACAGCATGACCGCCTAAAGCTAATACAGGTAAAACATCGGAGCGAAGTGAATTGCCAATCATGATAAATTCTTCTGCTTGGATGTCGAGTCGCTTGAGCAATTTTTCATAATCGACTTCTTCTTTATCTGTCATGACTTCAATATGGTGAAAATAGGGACCTAGTCCCGATTTGTGTAACTTGCGGTGCTGATCTTTTAAGTCGCCTTTTGTTGCAACGACCAAACGGTATTTGCCTTGTAGTTCTTGAAGAATTTCTTCTACATCGTCAATCAACTCCACGGGTTTGGTTAGGAGCTCTTTTCCTATTTTGACTATCTTATCAATAAGTTTAATGTTTAGTGTTCCCTTGGAGATAATTTCTGCCGCTTCAATCATCGAAAGGGTAAAACCTTTGATTCCGTAGCCATAAAGAGGTAAGTTATCTACTTGTGTTTTGAAGAGAATTTGTGAAATACTTTGGTGGGTTAAGTAATCTTCCATTAAAATACAAAACTGTTGTTCTGCATCTCTAAAAAAAGGTTCATTAATCCAAAGGGTATCGTCTGCATCAAATGCAACCACTTTAATTTTGTTCATATTGCGTTGTTATATTTACCCTAAAGATAAGTAAAGATCAGACGAGCACCTGAGCGACAAGCAAATTTTTGTACTTAGTTAGAAAGAAGTTATACATCTTTGCGTATTCGGCTTAGGCTCACTTGGGTAATACCCAAATAAGACGCAATGTACTTTAAAGGCACACGTTGAATGATAGTCGGAAAATTGGCGATTAACTCTTTATATCGCTCGGTTGCAGAGAGCAAATCACGAGAGATGATGCGTTTTTCTACGCGCATCAGCTCTTTTTCTGCTAATTTTCGCCCAAAGTTCGCAATGTGGATATCCGTGAGGTAATGTTGACTTAATTCCTTGAAATTCACCTGATACAACTCACAGTCGACCAAGAGTTCAATACTCTCATAGCTCTTTCGGTTTTCTACATAGTTCTTCATCGATAGGATAGTACTGCCTTCTTCCCCAAACCAAAAGGTGATCTCGCCTTCTTCATGAATGGAAAATGCACGCACAACCCCTTGCTTTATAAAGTAGATATTGTGCTCAATGCGATCCGCTTCAAGTAAGACATGCCCCTTAGGCAGATGGATCTCACTACACAAAGACTTTAACGCAGTGAGTGACGGTTCAGGTAAGGGATAAATAGCGGTGAGAATCTGTTCGATATCCATGGTGTACGAAATGAAAAGGACTACGTCCAACAGATACAAAGATAAGGTATTCTACTAGAAAGGTAAATGTTGGTCGAAAAACAAGTACATTTAATTTCTTTTAAAGTTAAAGGAATAATTATTGATATTTAATGTTGAGGTAATATGAAATTAATGCAAAAAGGCTTTATTTGTCAAAATGATATGCGCTGTGCTGTGTAATATGCTAACAAACTTTAAGACAGGATTTATTTTCTATGTTGAATGACTTTAATAGCTTTGTTAAACCCTATTAATTACTTAAATAACACCCAAATAAATAATTTAAAATGAATGTAAAGTCAACGGTACTTACAGCAATGAGCTGCTTATTTTCACTGGCTATTCTAGCAAGTGAGAAGATAGAAAAACCAAAACTAGTGGTGGGCCTTGTTGTGGATCAAATGAGATGGGATTACTTATATCGCTACTATGATCGCTACAGCGACAATGGATTTAAACGATTACTAAACGAAGGTTTCTCGAGTGAAAATACATTGATCGACTATGTTCCGACGTATACAGCTATTGGACACAGTACAATTTATACGGGAAGTGTGCCTGCTATTCACGGGATTGCAGGAAATGATTTTATTATCCAAGCCACAGGACAAAATATGTACTGTACACAAGATGACAGTGTGCAAGCCGTTGGTGGTGAGGGAAAAGTGGGACAACAATCACCTAAAAACCTATTGGTATCTACTGTTACAGATCAGTTGAAATTAGCAACTAATTTTCAATCGAAAGTAATCGGAATTGCTATTAAAGATCGCGGTGGTATTTTACCTGCTGGGCATTTTGCCAATGCAGCCTATTGGTTAGATGGTAAAACAGGGGATTGGATTACGAGTACCTACTATATGAATGACTTGCCAAAATGGGTCAAGGGATTCAACAAAGAAAAATTAGCAGACAAATACTATAAAGAAGGATGGAATACGCTATACCCTATCAATACCTATGTGTTGAGTACAGCGGATGACAATGCATATGAAGAGCCATTCAAAGGGGAGAAAGCTCCAACATTTCCACGTGATTTAGTGAAATTGAAGAAGGAAAATGGATATGAACTTATTAAGAGTACACCACAGGGAAATACCTTAACGCTTGATTTTGCTAAACGCGCGATCGAAAGTGAAAAATTGGGAAATAACCCAGCAAATGTAACAGATTTCTTAGCGGTGAGTTTGTCGTCAACGGATTATATTGGACATCAATTTGCGATTAACTCCATCGAAATTGAAGATACCTATTTGCGTTTAGATCGCGATATCGCTGATTTCTTACTGTATTTAGACCAAACAATCGGAAAGGGAAATTATACGTTGTTCTTGAGTGCAGACCATGGAGCAGCACATAATCCAAAGTTTTTTGCCGATCAGAAAGGGAATTCAGGTTACTTTGATACCAAGGTGATTCGCCAGGAGTTAAATGACAAATTAGAAGCGAAATTTGGCGTAGCAGGTTTGGTAAAAAGCTTAGCGAACTACCAAGTGCACTTGAATTATGAAGTACTTGAATCAAGTAAAGTGGAAGAAGAGGATGTGATTGAAGCGGCAATTAAATTATTGAAAAAAGTAGAAGGTGTGGCTTTTGTTGTGGATATGCAAGAAGCCGCTACTGCTGCAGTACCGCAAATGCTTAGAGAACGCATTGTCAACGGATACAATTACAAGCGAAGTGGAGCCATTCAACTAATTCTAGAGCCTCAGTGGTTCAGTGGTTCAAAAGATGGAAAAGGAACCACCCACGGAAGTTGGAATTCGTATGATGCTCATATCCCTGCCGTATTCTTAGGATGGGGAGTGAAACCAGGAAAAACAACCCGTCAAACGCATATGACAGATATAGCGCCAACCTTAGCGCAAATCTTGAAAATTGAGTTTCCAAATGGAAATATAGGAACACCAATTTACGAAGCAATTGAACAGTAAGAAAAAGAAAACGTCTTAAGTTTTAAACTTAAGACGTTTTCTTTTTTATCCATACGCAATTTTTGTTTGAGAAATAAGAATTATGTTTAGCTTTGGGCATACAAAATGTACTATTTATGAAAAAAAGATACCTCTTGTTTGGTTTTATATTTTCCATGAGTGGAGTTTTACACGCTCAATATAAAACGCTTACAAAAACAGATGCCAATGGTTTTACTTATGAATATGTAGAAAATGACCCTACCAAAGCTAGAATTTATACATTAAATAATGGATTAAAGGTTTATTTAGCACAAAATCACGATGAACCAAGAATCCAAACGTATATTCCTGTTCGTACGGGATCTAACAATGATCCAGAAGACAATACAGGATTAGCGCACTACTTAGAGCATATGTTGTTCAAGGGAACATCGAAATTAGGAACGGTTAATTGGGAAGTTGAACAAGGCCTAATTAAGCAAATTTCTGATCTGTATGAACAGCATAAAAATGAAACAAATCCAGAGAAGAAAAAAGCGATTTACAAACGCATTGATGAGATTTCTAAAGAAGCCTCTCAATATGCTGTTGCGAATGAGTATGACAAATCCGTCGCTTCTATCGGAGCAACAGGAACAAACGCGCACACTTGGTTTGATGAAACCGTATACAAAAACGCAATTCCTTCTAATGAGTTAGAGAAATTCTTAATCATTGAAAAAGAGCGTTTTTCTCAATTGGTATTGCGTTTATTTCACACAGAATTAGAAGCAGTATACGAAGAGTTTAACCGTGGTCAAGACAATGATTTCTGGGCCTCTCATGAAAAAATGATGAAGTTGTTATTTCCAACGACACATTATGGTACACAAACGACAATCGGTACGTCTGAACACTTGAAGAATCCTTCTATGGTCGCTATCCACAATTATTTCGATCAATACTATGTACCGAATAATATTGCGGTTGTATTGGTTGGAGATATCCAGTTTGATGAGACCATTCAAATGGTAAATAAGTATTTCGGTTCCATGACAAAAGGAGTACAACCGAAAGAATATGTGGCTGTTGAACAACCCATCCAAGGAGTTAAAATTGGCGAAGTATTCAGCCCACAGGCAGAACGCGTAGAAATGGGATTCCGTTTAGGAGGAGCAAAAACACAGGATGCTCTTTATGTAACGATGATTGATATGCTATTGACCAACGGTCAAGCAGGGTTAATCGACTTAGATATCAACCAAAAACAAAAGGCATTATATGCAGGTAGTTCACCAATGATCATGAAAGATTATTCGGTTCACCAATTAACAGGGATGCCAAATGAAGGACAAACCCTAGAAGAGGTGAGAGACCTTCTATTGGAACAAATAGAGAAAATTAAAAAAGGAGATTTTGACGAGTGGTTGCTACAAGCTGTAATCAATGAGTTGAGAAAGAACTCAATGCAAGCATTGGAGCATAATGATGCCATGGCAACAGAAATGTACCAAGCGTTTATCCAAGGTAGAACATGGGAAGATGCAGTGAGTGAAATTGACCGCATGGAGCAAATCACCAAAGCCGATATCATTCGCTTCGCCAATGAAAACTATAAAGATAACTACGCAATTATCTACAAACGCCAAGGAGAAAACAAAGATTTAGTTCGCGTAGAAAATCCTGGAATCACACCAATCGACCTAAATAGAGATAGTGAATCAGATTTCTATAAAGCGTTAAATCAAGTGGCTGTTAAGGATATCCAACCAGAGTTTATCGATTTCAATAAAGCACTGAAAAGAGAAAAAATTGGAAAAATAAATACTACGTTATACAGTATTGAAAATGTAACCAATGACTTGGCGACGGTAACCTACATCACACCTGTAGGATCAGATCACGATAAGAAATTGAACCTAGCTTTAGAATATTTAGATTACATCGGAACAAACAAGTACTCTCCAGCAGATATTCGCAAGGAATTCTACAAACTAGGCGTGGAATATTCATTGAATACAGGAATAGATAAATCGTATATCACCATTTCGGGATTAAAAGAAAATATCCCTGCGGGAATTAAATTGCTAGAGCACTTAGTAACAGATGCAAAAGCAGATCAAGAATCGTATGAGAACTTAGTCGATCAAATCTTGAAATCTCGTTTTGATGCGAAGTCAAGCAAAGGAGGAATTCAACGTGCGTTGAATAGCTATATTATGTCTGGAAATCAGTTGAGCCGATTTAAAGATATTTTGAGCGAAGCAGAATTAAAAGCGATACAACCTACAGAATTGGTGGGGTTATTACATAATTTCTTCGACTATAACCAAGAAGTATTCTACTACGGAAATGATTTAGCAACAGTGAAAAAAGCAATTGTAGCGAATCACAACTTAGGAAAAGGAAAAATGACACCAGTGAAGAAAGTATATGCAGAACCAGCTACGGATGGAACAGTGTATTTTGCTCCTTATGACATGGTACAAGCTGAAATTTCGTACCGCGGTAGAGAATCTAAATTCGATAAAAATCTATTAGCTACTTCAAGTGTATTCAATAGCTACTTTGGTGGAGGAATGGCTTCTGTTGTTTTCCAAGAAATTAGAGAGTCTAAATCATTGGCTTATTCAGCTTATGCTGCGTATGCAAATGCTGGAAAATTAGATAAATACAACTACGTTATGGCTTATGTAGGTACACAAGCGAACAAATTGCCACAAGCCGTTGATGCTATGATGGAGTTGATGAATGATATGCCGCAAGCGCAAAATCAATTCGAAAATGCGAAAAATTCAGCCTTGAAGAACATCGCAACACAACGCTATACAAAAGCACAGATTTTCTACTACTGGTTAGGATTACAAGAAAGAGGAATCAACTACGATATCAACAAAGATATTTACAAACAAACGCAAGACATGCAAATGTCTGACTTAGTAAACTTCTTTAACCAACATGTAAAAGGAAAAACGTTTAACGTAGGTCTATTAGGTAAAAAAGAAAACTTAGATTGGGAAGCCGTTAAAAAGTTCGGTACAATCAAAGAATTAACGTTAGAAGACTTATTTGGATATTAATAAAAAAAGCCAGCTCATCGAGCTGGCTTTTTTGGTTTACAGTTGACAGTTCACAGTTTTTACAAAGAACAAACCGTGCAAAGAACAAAAAACAATTCTCGCCTCTTATTCCATCAAATCAATTCCCGCTAGATACTCCAGCGCTTTCTTAATTGATTTAACCTGATCAAAAGAAAGCATTAAGCGCAGTCCGTTTTTCGTTTCTTTTTCTCGCATTTTACACAAGTGACTACTCTGCTGTACGAAGGTCAATACTTGTCTAAACTTAGGTGAGGTATAGTAGCCTGATTTTTGGTCTCCGATAAAATAGCATACCATTTTTCCTTGCTTTAGAATCACTTTCTCTATACCGAGGTTACTAGCATGCCATTTGATGCGCAAACTGTCTAAGAGAGCAATAGCTTGCCTTGGAAGTGGTCCAAAACGGTCAATGAGACGTTGTTCATATTCTTTTAATCCCGTTTCAGTGGTTATGGCGCTTAACTCATTGTATAGATTTAAGCGTTCTGTAATATTGTTGACGTATTCATCAGGGAATAGAATTTCGAAATCGGTATCGATTTGACAATCGCGGACAAATACTTTCTTTTCTTCTTTTGTTTCTGTTGCATAGAGGTCTTTGAATTCATTTTCTTTCAATTCTTCAATGGCTTCTTGCATAATCTTTTGGTAGGTTTCAAAGCCAATTTCATTGATAAAACCACTTTGTTCACCTCCTAATATATCTCCTGCCCCTCGAATCTCCAAGTCTTTCATGGCGATGTTGAATCCACTGCCAAGGTCGCTGAATTGCTCCAAGGCTTGAATGCGCTTACGCGCTTCCTCCGTCATCGCGGAATACGGTGGACAAATGAAGTAACAAAAGGCCTTTTTATTGCTTCGACCCACGCGTCCACGCATTTGATGTAAATCGGACAAACCAAAATTGTTGGCGTTGTTGATTAAAATGGTATTGGCATTGGGCACGTCTAACCCACTTTCAATAATTGTTGTGGCTACCAGTACATCAAACTCCCCATCCATAAAGGCTAACATGAGTTCCTCCAATTTTTTGCCCTCCATTTGACCATGTCCTACTCCCACTTTAGCATCGGGAACCAAGCGCTGAATCATACCAGCAACTTCGCGTATATTCTCAATGCGATTATTGATGAAATACACCTGTCCGCCGCGCTCTAATTCGTAAGCAACTGCATCGCGTATAATTTCTTCATTAAAACCGACAACATTGGTTTCGATGGGGTATCGGTTGGGTGGGGGTGTTGTAATAACGGATAAATCACGGGCTGCCATGAGCGAAAACTGTAGCGTTCTCGGAATTGGCGTTGCCGTTAAGGTAAGTGTATCTACATTTTCAGAAATCGTCTTCAATTTATCTTTTACTGCTACACCAAATTTTTGTTCCTCATCGATAATGAGTAAACCTAAATCTTTGAAAACGACGTTTTTATTTACTAATTGATGGGTTCCAATAAGGATGTCAATTTGCCCTGCTTCCAAATCGCGTAAAATATCGCTCTTTTGTTTTGCCGTTCGGAATCGATTGATATAGCTCACGCGAACAGGCATATCCTTTAAGCGCTCAGCAAACGTTTTGAAATGTTGGAAGGCCAAGATCGTTGTCGGGACGAGAATGGCTACCTGTTTGCCGTTATCCACCATTTTAAAGGCCGCTCGAATGGCAACCTCCGTTTTTCCAAAGCCAACATCCCCACAAACTAAACGATCCATTGGTCGATCCAGCTCCATATCGGCTTTTACTTCTTGTGTCGCTTTTAATTGATCTGGTGTATCCTCATAGATAAACGAACTCTCTAATTCGTGTTGTAAGTAACTGTCAGGAGCACAAGCAAAACCTTTTTGCGTTCGACGTTTAGCGTAAAGCTGAATCAAATTGAACGCAATGTGTTTAACACGTGCTTTCGTTTTTGTTTTTAAATTTTTCCAAGCCGATGATCCCAATTTGTGTATTTTGGGAATCGCTCCATCTTTGCCATTGTATTTGGCTATCTTGTGTAGGGAATGGATACTCACATAGACAATATCATTGTCTGCGTAAACTAATTTAATTGCTTCTTGGGTTTTGTTCTCTACTTGAATCTTCTGTAAGCCACCAAACTTTCCAATTCCGTGGTCAATATGCGTTACATAATCACCAACACTCAAGGAATTGATCTCTTTGAGGGTGATGGTTTGCTTTTTCGTATAGCCGTTTTTTAACGTAAACTTGTGGTAGCGTTCGAAAATTTGGTGATCCGTATAGCACGCAATTTGCTTCTCTTCATCAATAAAACCCTCGTAGATAGGTAAAACGATGGTTTTATATTGCTGTACGACTTGGTTTTGATTTTCATCGCGAATCGCATCAAAAATATCTTTGAATCGCCTCGCTTGGTTTTCATTCGCACAGTATAAGTAATTGGTATAGCCCGCATCAGAATTGTCATTCAAATTGCGCACTAATAAGTCAAATTGCTTATTGAATGACGGTTGAGGTTTGGTGTGAAAAACGTAGGTTTTGCTCGGGTTAATAGGATGACTATCTGTTAGTTCAATATAGTTGAATAGCTCTGCTTGACGTAAAAATACGTCACCATTTAAAAACATTTCGTTGGGATTCGAATATTTGAGCTCTTTGTTTAATTTCTCAAAGATAGCCCCTGCTTTTTCAAAATTGCGATTCAATTGATCGACAATAAAAGCCGTATTTTGAGCGAAGATAACCGTTTTTTCAGCGATGTATTCTAAGAAACTCTCTCTTGTTTCAGCGGTAAATTTATTTTCAACATTGGGAATAATGGTGATTTTTTTCTGCTTATCCACCGAGAGTTGTGTCTCTACATCAAAGGTTCGAATACTGTCGATTTCATCGCCAAAAAACTCAAGGCGATACGGATTGTCATTAGAGAATGAAAATACGTCAATAATTCCACCGCGAACGGAAAATTCTCCTGGTTCAGCAACAAAATCTACGCGCTTAAAGTTGTATTCAAATAGGGTTTCATTGACAAAATCAATCGATAATTGATCGCCAATTTGCACTTTTAGGGTGTTTTTTTCTAATACTTTTTTCGTGACTACTTTCTCAAAGATCGCTTCGGCATAGGAGACAATAATCGCTGGTTTTTTGCGAGAGCTAATGCGGTTAAGCACCTCGGCGCGTAGTAATACATTGGCATTGTCTGTTTCTTCAATTTGATAAGGTCGGCGATAAGACCCAGGATAAAACAACACATCTTGTTTGTTGATGAAGTGTTCTAAGTCATTGAGGTAATAGGCCGCTTCTTCCTTGTCGTTAAAAATCAATAAGAAAGGAAGTTCGGATTGTCGGAATAAACTTTCCATTTGAAAGGATAGTGCTGATCCAACAAGACCTTTGAAAAGTAGCGATTGTCGACTATTTAATAAATCATGTACGACCTGTTTGGTCTGTATAGCTTCATTAAAATATTGTTTTATTTCCATAAATTATTGTTCTTCTTCAGGGTTGGCTCTTCGCGTTTCATTTCTCAATTCTTCCATTTCCTCTAGCATAGCGTCTTCACCTTCTTGTTTAGCATAATTTTGACGCATTAAGTTTTCCTCCATCATGCGGACAATATCATCTAGGCTGATTTGAATATTATCAAGCCATTCATCGACTTTTTCTACATTGATTGGATCTAATTCAATGTACATTTCTAAATTTTGAAAAGCAGTAAGTAAGGTGGTATAGCGCGTTTGTATATCTGGGGTATCCAATGGAGCAGGATAGGCTTGATAAGTCAAGTTTTGTGCAATCTCAGTTAATGTAGCAGCTTTTTTCTGAAATGCGCCAATCGAAGATACTGGACGTAGTTTTACCTCGTTGATCAGGTTGCTCCACGGCTTCCATTCTTCTAAAATAGGAGTCAACTCTTTGGATGTTTTGGGAACTTTAAACTTCCATTCCTTCATCAAATGGCTGAATACACTATCATTGTACTGCTGTAATTTTGTTTGTTCTACTTGATTTTGGTCAGTTTCTTTTTTACAAGAGGCTAGGCTCAAACCAATAACTAGAAGCAGAATTATCCCAATATTTTTCATATGCTTGAATTTCAAACCTCAAATTTACGAATGTTATTGAATTTATTTGACTTGCTTTGCGATAAACCATAGCGAATTACACCTGTATAATTTAATTAGTAGGGTAGAAATTAGTTGTTAAGTGATAGAAATGTCCATTTTTACATTGATTTATTGTTTGGCAACGGCTATATTTGTGCAACTAAATACAAAACAAATGGGAACCAAAATATTAATTATTGGAGCTTGTGGACAAATTGGCTCTGAACTTACGCTAAAGTTACGTGGGATCTATGGAAATGAGAATGTTATCGCTTCGGATATTCGAGAAGGAAATGAAGCAATAATGAGTTCAGGACCCTTTGAAATTGTAAACGCGATGGAGTTTGATGCGGTTGCTCAAGCAGTTGAAAAGCATCAAGTAGACGAAGTGTATCTGATGGCCGCTTTACTATCAGCAACAGCAGAAAAAAATCCAGCTTTTGCATGGGATTTGAATATGAATTCATTGTTTCACGTGCTCAACTTAGCGAAAGAAGGTAAGATTAAAAAAGTATTTTGGCCTTCCTCAATTGCTGTATTTGGTCCTACTACACCAAGAGAAAATACACCACAATATACGGTCATGGAGCCAAGTACGGTGTATGGAATTTCCAAACAAACAGGAGAACGTTGGTGTGAGTACTACTTTAATAAATATGGAGTAGATGTACGTAGCATTCGTTACCCAGGTTTGATTTCATGGACAACACCTCCAGGTGGTGGAACGACAGATTATGCAGTTGATATTTTCTATAAAGCTATTGAAGACAAACATTACGATTGTTTCCTTTCTGAAAAAACAGGATTGCCTATGATGTATATGGATGACGCTTTAGATGCTACAGTTGGGATCATGCAAGCCCCTAGAGAGGCAGTAAAAATTCGCTCTTCGTATAATTTAGGCGGTATTTCGTTTACGCCAGAAGAAATTGCTGCTGAAATTACCAAGCACATTCCTGATTTTACCATTGCATACGAACCAGATTTCCGTCAAGCTATTGCAGATAGCTGGCCTGCAAGTATTGATGATAGCAGTGCCCAACAAGATTGGAACTGGAAACACAAGTATGACTTAGGGGCAATGACAGAAGTAATGCTTGAAAACTTAACGAAAGTTTTAAAAAAATAAAACAACTCCCTTTTTAGGAAGTCAGTAAAAATAACAATACAGCAGTAGACGAAAGTTTGCTGCTGTTTTTTTTTGCTTTTACGTTTTTTATTCAGAAAGAGAATCATCCAAAAAAACGCACAAAAAAAAGCCCTATTTTTTTCTCAGTCTTTTAAAAACTAAGTTGTATAAAGAAAGTACGATAAAGACGAAACCTAGTAGAATAACGAGGTTACTCACTGTTGTATTGATGACTTGAAGTGCTTTTAGGATCAAGCTCAACGCAAAGAGAATTAATCCAATTGTCAACAATTTTGCATTTTTATCCATGGGTATATGATTTGATTGCTGCAAAGATAAACCTTATATTGGAAGGAACCCTTGTTGATTTTTAGTTGAGGTGCAGAATATTTTTCTGTGCTTGTGTTTTTTTGACGCTTAAAAAAAGAAATTATCTTTTTTTGTGTAATTAATGCGATTAGTTTCGATGATATTGTAAATTTATAAGAGAAAAAAAGTTGATATGAAAAAAGAGATAGAAAATACCATTGAAAAAGCGCAGGCTGTCTTTGTGGATTGGCGTGCTATGTCTATTGAAGATCGCATCGTTTATCTTGGAAAAGTAAAAGAAAAACTCTTGGCAAACAAAGAGCGTTATGGCGCTATGATTACCCAAGATATGTTTAAACCTATTAGTCAATCCATAGCAGAAGTGGAAAAAAGCGCCACATTGATCGACTACTACATCGAAGAAGGCAGGGCTATTTTACAAGGGAGAACTATTGAAACCCGTTGGTCAGAAACGTATATCGTACACGATCCGATGGGGGTGATTTTGGGTGTGATGCCTTGGAATTTTCCCTTTTGGCAAGTGTTTCGCTTTGCCATTCCTACCTTATTAGCTGGAAATACTGTGCTTTTAAAGCATGCAAGCAATGTGCCCTTATCGGCACAAGCATTAGAATCCTGTTTTGCTATTCCTGGATATGAACAAGTGTATTTTAATTTGGCTATTCCTGGAAGTGAAGTAGAGGAGGTCATTGCGCATCCCGCAGTCAAAGGAGTATCACTAACAGGGAGTGAGCCAGCGGGAAGTGCAGTAGCACAAAAAGCGGGAAGTTTGATTAAGCCTGTACTCTTGGAACTAGGGGGAAGTAATGCCTTTATCGTCACAGAAGATGTCGATCTCGATGCGATTATTCCCGTTGCAGTCAATGCGCGTTTTCAAAATACAGGTCAAAGCTGTATCGCAGCCAAGCGTTTTTTAGTACATCAATCCCTTGTAGAAGCATTTACTTTGCGTTTGGCTGAGGAAGCCCAGCAGTTTAAGCAGGGGGACTTAATGCATCCCGATACAAGGATAGGGCTTATGGCACGTAAAGATCTCGCAATTGAGCTTGAAACCCTCTTAAATGAATCGGTGGCTATGGGTGCGCGTGTCATTTGTGGCGGTAAACGCGATAAAAACTGGTTTGAACCTACCGTTGTAACAGATGTCACGGATCAAATGCCTGTCTTTACCCAAGAAACCTTTGGTCCTTTAGCCGTTGTTGTCGGATTTGATACCCTAGCAGAAGCCGTAGCCTTGAGTAATGATTCTCGTTTTGGTTTAGGCGTTTCTATTTTTGGCAATGACAAGGAGGAGTTAAAGCGCTGGATCCATCATTTTGACGATGGCGCAGTGTTTATTAATGAAATGGTGATTTCTGATCCTCGTGTGCCATTTGGTGGAGCGAAATTTTCAGGTATAGGCAGAGAGATGTCTGTAGAAGGCTTGTTGGCCTTCGTCAATAAAAAAACAGTTGTAATTAAATAGCGTAATATACGGTTTAGTCTATGAATGAATGGGTGGATACCTTTGTGGAATTTTGGACGGCAATTGAATTTGTCGATGTTATTGAGTTCTTTGGAACGATTGCCTTTGCCATCTCGGGTATCCGATTAGCCTCTGCAAAGAGTGTGGATTGGTTTGGCGCTTTTGTTGTTGGATTTGTAACAGCTACAGGAGGCGGTACTTTGAGGGATTTACTCCTAGGGGTAACGCCCTTTTGGATGCTCAATAGCGTGTATGTGTGGTGTACCATTATTGCCATGATGCTCGTTATTGTCTTTCCACAAAAATTGATTCGATTAAATAATACCTTTCTTTGGTTCGATAGCATTGGTTTGGGGTTGTTTGTCGTTGTTGGAACGGAGAAGACTATGTCGTTGGGTTATCCGTTTTGGGTGGTTATGATCATGGCCACTGTTACGGGGGTAGTTGGTGGGATGATACGCGATATCTTGATCAATGAGATTCCAGCAATCTTTAGACAAGAATGGTATGCCTTAGCCTGTATTTTTGGGGTGATTATCTACTATATCCTACAGGGAATCGGGTTTGATCCGAAAATTGTGCAAATTTCTACAGCAGTTTCAGTTTTTGTAATTCGTTTGATAGCAACTCGTTATCGTTTAGGACTGCCAACATTGAAGGGTGAAAGCTGAAAAAAGTGAGTTTTTTTATAGAAAATATTTGTAAAAAGCAGAAAACGCACTATATTTGCATCGCAATAAAGGTAACACACCTTCCTCCTTAGCTCAGTTGGTTAGAGCATCTGACTGTTAATCAGAGGGTCCTTGGTTCGAGCCCAAGAGGGGGAGCAAAGCAAAAGCTTTAAACGTGTAACCTTTAGGTAGGTATAAAATACCTTCCTCCTTAGCTCAGTTGGTTAGAGCATCTGACTGTTAATCAGAGGGTCCTTGGTTCGAGCCCAAGAGGGGGAGCAAAGCAAAAGCTTTAAACGTGTAACCTTTAGGTAGGTATAAAATACCTTCCTCCTTAGCTCAGTTGGTTAGAGCATCTGACTGTTAATCAGAGGGTCCTTGGTTCGAGCCCAAGAGGGGGAGCAATAAAAAAGCCTTACAAGATTTCTTGTAAGGCTTTTTTAGTTTACTGTAAAACCGTAAGCTGTAAACCGTAAACTAAAAAAGCCCGATTCGTAAGAATCGGGCTTTTTTTATGTGTTTATAGCTAATTAGTTAGCTAAAATAATAATCTTGTTATCACTTAATTCAACCGTACCCATGTTGATAGGTAAGTGGTAAGTATCGTTACTAACTTTAACGAACTTGGAATTAAATGGCTCTTTAATAGAAATGTTATTTCCTGTAAACTTCACGTTACCTTTCGTTAATAATGAAACGATAGCGGCGTGATTGTTTAGCATTTGAAACTCACCATTAACACCTGGAACCGATACAGAAGTAACTTCTCCAGCGAATAATGTAGCTTCAGGTGATACAATTTCTAATCTCATAATAGTTCTTTTTTAAGTGATTATTAAACTTCAGCAAGCATTTTCTCTCCAGTTGCAATCACTTCTTCGATTGAACCTTTCAAGTTGAAAGCTGCTTCTGGTAAATGGTCTAATTCACCGTCAATAATCATATTGAATCCTTTGATTGTATCTTTAATATCTACAAGAACTCCTGGGATACCTGTAAATTGCTCTGCCACGTGGAATGGTTGAGACAAGAAACGTTGAACACGACGTGCTCTGTGTACAGCTAATTTATCTTCTTCAGATAGCTCTTCCATACCAAGGATCGCGATGATATCTTGTAATTCTTTATATTTTTGTAAGATTTCTTTTACTCGTTGTGCACAAGCATAGTGTTCTTTACCTAAAATTTCTGGAGATAAGATACGAGAAGTAGAATCTAATGGATCTACTGCAGGGTAAATACCTAACTCAGCAATTTTACGAGACAATACTGTTGTAGCATCTAAGTGAGCGAACGTTGTCGCTGGTGCCGGGTCAGTTAAGTCATCCGCAGGTACATAAACCGCTTGAACGGAAGTAATTGATCCTTTTGTAGTTGAAGTAATACGCTCTTGCATAGCCCCCATTTCTGTTGCTAATGTCGGTTGGTATCCTACGGCAGATGGCATACGACCTAATAAGGCTGATACCTCTGAACCTGCTTGTGTAAAACGGAAGATGTTGTCAACGAAGAAAAGTACGTCTTTTCCTTGGTCGTCTCCAGCACCATCACGGAAGAACTCAGCAATTGTTAATCCAGATAAAGCAACACGTGCACGTGCTCCTGGTGGCTCATTCATCTGACCGAATAAGAAAGTACATTTAGAATCTTTCATTATTTCGCGGTCAACTTTAGATAAATCCCATCCTCCATTTTCCATAGAGTGCATGAAATCATCACCATATTTAATAATACCAGACTCTAACATCTCGCGAAGTAAGTCATTCCCTTCACGTGTACGCTCTCCAACTCCTGCGAATACAGAAAGTCCACCGTGTCCTTTGGCGATATTGTTAATTAACTCCTGAATTAATACGGTTTTACCAACTCCAGCTCCACCAAATAATCCAATTTTACCCCCTTTTGCGTAAGGCTCAATTAAGTCGATTACTTTAATTCCTGTGAATAATACTTCTGTTGAAGTAGATAAATCTTCGAATTTTGGTGCAGGTCTGTGGATTGGTAACCCATTTTCACCTGCTTTAGGTAAGTTACCTAAACCATCAATAGCGTCACCCACAACATTAAACAATCTACCAAACACCTCTTTTCCGATTGGAACTTGGATAGGAGATCCTGTAGCAGCTACAGCGTAACCTCTACTTAATCCGTCTGTTGAGTCCATTGAAATTGTACGAACTGTATCTTCTCCAATGTGTGATTGTACTTCAAGTACTAATTTAGAACCATCTGGTTTAGTGATTTCTAATGAATCATAAATTTTTGGAAGTTCGGCATTCTCAGTGTTGAAGACTACATCAACTACTGGTCCGATAACTTGCGCAACTTTTCCTGTAACTTTAGACATTGCTTATGTATTTATTTAACAGCTATTTACGTTTAGTGAAAAAAACTACTTTTTCAGAGTGCAAAGATAGTTTTTTTCTCTGAATATGAAAATGATTAAAAATTTATTTATATATAAAAAAATGCGAGCCCTGTTGGGGTCCGCATTTTTATATTATTCAACCGTTACCGACTTCGCTAAATTACGAGGCTGGTCTACGTTACAATCTCTTAAAACCGCAATGTGATACGACAATAATTGTAGTGGAATTGTAGTTAAAATCGGGGTTAAAGCTTCTGAAATACCAGGTACTTCAATCACGTGATCCGCTAATTCTCTTACTTGTTTATCTCCTTTGGTAACAATGGCAATGATTTTTCCACGACGGGCTTTAATCTCTTGAATGTTACTTACTACTTTGTCGTAGTGCATTTGATCGGGTGCAATTACAATAACAGGCATGTGCTCGTCAATTAAGGCAATTGGTCCGTGTTTCATCTCTGCAGCAGGGTATCCTTCTGCATGGATGTACGATATTTCCTTTAGTTTTAAAGCACCTTCCAGTGCTACTGGATAGTTATATCCTCGGCCTAAATACAAGCAGTTTGTTGCGTTTTTGTACACTTCTGCAATCTCTAGAACCGCTTCGTTTTGAATCAGTGCTTCTTTTACGCGTTCTGGAATTAATTCTAATTCGTGTAAGTATTTTAAATATTCCGAATTAGATAAAGAACCTTTTGCTTTTGCTAAGCGAAGGGCAATTAACGTCAAAACGGTAATTTGGGTTGTAAATGCTTTTGTTGAAGCTACGCCAATTTCTGGCCCAGCATGCGTATAAGCACCGGCATGTGTTTCACGAGAAATCGAAGAACCTACAACGTTGCAAACACCAAATACAAAAGCACCTTTTGCTTTTGCTAATTTGATAGCAGCTAGGGTATCTGCTGTTTCTCCAGATTGTGATATAGCAATAATGACGTCTTCACTGCTGATGATCGGGTTTCTGTATCTGAATTCAGAAGCGTATTCAACCTCTACCGGAATTCTAGCAAACTCTTCAATCACGTATTCTGCTACCAATCCTGCATGCCAAGACGTTCCACAAGCAACAATGATGATGCGCTTTGCGTTGAGGAATTTATCTAGATTATCCTCAATTCCCGCCATTTTTACCAAGCCTTGATCTGCAAGTAAACGACCTCTAAACGTATCAAGAATAACATCAGGTTGTTCGTAGATCTCTTTTAACATAAAGTGATCATACCCGTTTTTCTCAATTTGTTCTAAGTTTAGTTGCAATTCTTGTACATAGTGATCCACTAAGGAGTCATCTTTGATTTTGCGGATGGTTAACGGTTTGTGTAAGCGAATAATAGCCATTTCTTCATCCTCTAAATAAATAGCATTATTTGTATATTCAATAAAAGGAGATGCATCCGAAGTAATGAAATATTCATTCTCTCCAATCCCAATTGCCAAAGGGCTACCTAATCGAGCCGCTACAATTTCATTGGGTTTTTTGATGTCCATTACGGCAATAGCGTAAGCTCCTATCACTTGGTTTAACGCAATCTGAACGGCTTTTCCAAGTTTTACTTTTTGTGTCTTTTGAACGTCCTCAATTAAATTGATTAATACTTCTGTATCTGTTTCAGAATGGAAAATATAACCGCGTTTAATTAATTCTTGTTTTAGTGAATCATAGTTTTCAATGATTCCATTGTGTATAATGACTAATTCACCTGAATTTGAAAAATGCGGGTGAGAGTTTACGTCATTTGGTACTCCATGTGTCGCCCAACGGGTATGACCAATTCCAATCGTACCTTTTTTTATTGCGTCAGTAGCTTTGTTTTCTAGATCAGCAACTTTTCCTTTTGTCTTGCAAAGATTAATCGTTTCTCCATTAAATACGGCCAACCCAGCACTATCATAACCACGGTATTCAAGTCTAGTTAGTCCTTTGATGATTACGGGATATGCATCTCTATGCCCTATGTATCCAACGATTCCACACATAAATAATTAGTTTTTAGTTTTAGTATAAAAAATTTGCAGTGTCATTTTTTTGTCAGAACTAGTATTTGTTCCGTAAAGTACAGTACCTAAAGGCTGCATAGCCGATAAGGAAGGTACATACGTCACGTTTTCAGGTGTGTTTTCTATTTCAGTTTTCAACTTGCTGTTGGTTCCTTTTGTTACGGTGTTAACAAGGAGATCATTGTAGTTGAAGGTTGCGGCAATCGCCAATTTCGGACTTTTTAATTCTTTGTTTTTTAGAATTGCACGAACATATTCTGTAATTCTGAATTTATACGTGTTTCCTTTGATTTTGTTTTCCTCGTCCGCAGCTTGATAAATTCCTCCATATACTAATTTGCTATATTGAGCATTAGCAGAGTTGTCATTTAGGAAATCAGAAATAGGCGACCCATTGTCGTAGTTGTATAGGTACAAGCGCTGAGGAATTTGATTCTTAGGCATAGCTGTCACGTCAACATGAACAGTTAAGATTGCGTCATTCACAAGAATGTCTAGCTCTTTTAGTTTTTTCAACTCTTCAAAATCGTTCTTATTGAAAAGATCAAGAACTGCTAAGTTTCCTTCCCCACCTTTCACATATAAAAAGGGGTCTCCTTCAGTTTTGTTTCCAACTTGGGTGTGTTTATTTCCTTCGGTTGTATTTAAACTAACGTTGATGTTGTCTCCAAATACACTGGCGTTTTCACCTGCATTGGCTGCTTTAGAGAAAGGTAATGTCGCTGTTAAGTGTTGCTTCTTCTTCACTGGATTTCCATCGTCATCTGCTTCTTCTACCTCTTGGTGGTACTTAATTACAAGCTTCCCTTGCGTAAGATTTAGCAAGCCTAATGCACCAGCAGTTTGGTTTCCAGTAGCTTTGAAATACAAGCCACGGAAGAAATCTTTAAATTGAGAAGGGTCATTTAAGTTCACGCCAGTTGTCGCGAATTTTTGAAAGTATTCTTTGTTTAAATCCAACCATAATCCAGGCGCTAATCGTTCTAACTCTATCGGTTTACCTGTTGTTTCGTCCTGAACTATATTGCCATTCGCGTCTCTTTTGTAGAGGACAATGTTTTGTTTTGTAAAGGTAAACTCTTTGTTTTGCTTGATATTTTCTGAATCGTTTAACAACGTAGGTTTTTTGAACTGCTCGTATTGCGCTGCTGCGTCAGAGAAGTAGTCCAAAGCTTTCCCTGTTCCAGGATTCACATCGTGTAAGTAATAGCCATTTTCATATACTTCTAGGTTAAAAGAAGCATCTCCAACGACATTCAATAAGTTGTAATACGTCGTCTCGTTTTCCACTTTGTCAAACTGAGAGTAGTAGGGAATATAGACATAAACAGAGTCCATAACAGCATTGGATCTTATCATGCCAAAAGAAGTGGCTGATGATAATACTTGTGTTACGAAGCTGCTATTTGATCTTCCAAACTCGCCATTATCTAGCGATCCGAATGGCATATTAGCCAAATTTTGGGTACCCAAAGCACCATAAGGTTGGGTATAAGCCGTGAGATCACTTACTTGATAGGTGTCGATATTCAAATTATTGTCTCCAATAATATCGCCACCAACTTCACTAAAATCTTTGTCACATGATTGTAAACTAGCCACGCTTGCTAGGATTACTACTGTTTTTATGATGCTTTTGTAATTCATCTACTAAGTCGATATATGCGTTAGTATTATAAAAATTGATTGTAAAAAGTAGTATATGCCTCAGCAAATTCTTCTTTAGTAGCGTAAGGTAAGAAAGGTTTATTGGAAGATTCTATATATTTTGTTAAATCTGAAGGGATGTCTTCTGATGCTACGATCACTCCGTCAGAATTCTTCACAGCATTAACCATGATGTTGTGGTAGGTTGCTTTTTCAAAATCTGCAATATCCTCTTTTGGCAAGTTGTCAAAAGCCACTTTGGTGTGCATAGATCCGCTTAATGTTCCTTCAAAACCTTCGTTGAAAATAGAGGTAACTATTTTTGTATCTGCAAAAATAGCTTCGTCTTTATAGTAATTTTTCAAATAGGTTGGCAATAAAGAAGCCATCCAGCCTTGCACATGGATGATATCGGGAACCCAGTTTAATTTTTTAATTGTCTCAATTACCCCTTTGGTAAAGAAAATAGCTCTCTCGTCATTGTCTGGGTATAATACTCCGTCTTCATCTGAAAACGTTGATTTTCTTTTAAAGTATTCATCATTATCGATGAAGTAAACCTGAATTCTCTCTTTAGGAATAGAAGCCACTTTGATTATCAAAGGCATATCCATATCATTCACTACGAGATTCATCCCCGATAGGCGGATTACTTCGTGTAATTGGTGTCTTCTTTCATTGATGCTACCGTATTTCGGCATAAAAATTCTTATTTGCCCTCCCTGTTCATTAATCATTTTAGGCGCATCATAAGACATTAATGAAACTTCATTTTCTGCTAAATAAGGTACCACTTCAGATGATACGTACAATATCCTCTTATCTTTCATCTTCAAAAATAGTTTCTGTTGAAATAAATAAAACTGTGCAAATTTACGAAATTTTATGGAGTTATTTCTCGAATTAACTAATTTTGCCATTATTTAAAACACGAAGTAGATGTTTCTTTTTCATACAAAAGTCGAATTACAAGCTTATTTAGAGACTTTTCACAAGGCGAACCAATCCATTGGTTTAGTCCCTACAATGGGAGCAATACACAGGGGTCACCTTTCTTTGATGGAGCAATCCTTACGAGAAAATGGCTGTACTGTGGTGAGTATTTTTGTCAATCCAACGCAGTTCAATAATGCGGAAGATTTAGCCAAATATCCTCGTACATTAGAGCGAGATTTATCGATTATTCGCTCATTATCAGATCAAATCGTCGTATTTTCACCCGCAGTAGAAGAGATGTACGCCGGAGAAACGGTCGCTAAAAAGTTTGATTATGACGGGTTAGAATTTGAAATGGAAGGGGCACAACGCCCAGGTCATTTTGATGGAGTGGGTACCATTGTCAACAAACTTTTTGAATTGGTTGAGCCAACAAAAGCCTATTTTGGCGAGAAGGATTTTCAACAGCTACAGATCATTCGAAAACTAGTCGAAAAAGAACAGTTGGCGGTAGAGATTGTTGGGGTTCCCATCTTTAGAGCAGCGGATGGACTAGCCATGAGTTCAAGAAATGAGCGCATTTCTGCCCAAGGTTTAGAACTATCGACCTTTTTATTTCAGGTTTTGACGCAAGCGCGGGAGTTGTTTAAAACACAAGAGATTGAAAAAGTTAATCAATTTGTTGAGTCTCAATTTAAAAATAATTCTACCTTTGACCTCGAATACTTTACGATAGCTGACGAGGAGACACTCAAAACGGCTAGCTCAAAAGAAGAAGGGCATACCTACAGAGGGTTTCTGGTAGCGCATATTGAAGGTGTTCGCTTAATTGACAATTTATCTTTTAACTAAACTATCGCGAAATGCAAGTTGAAGTAGTAAAATCAAAAATTCATCGTGTAACCGTAACAGGTGCCGATTTACATTATATTGGAAGTATTACAATAGACGAAGCTTTATTGGAAGCTGCTAATATGATTGAAGGTGAAAAAGTTTCTATTGTGAACATCAACAATGGAGAACGTTTTGAAACTTACGCTATTCCAGGTCCTAGAAACAGTGGAGAAATTACGTTAAATGGACCAGCTGCACGTAAAGTGCACCAAGGAGATATCGTTATCATTATTTCCTATGGAATAATGGATTTTGAAGAAGCTAAAACCTTTAGACCTGCTATTGTGTTCCCCAATGAGGAGAACAATAGTCTAACGTAATATAGCATATTGAAGAAGACCGTAACTAAATTAATTCATATCTTACTCCCACTTGCGTTGGGAGTTTTTTTGGTTTATTACGCATTTTCTAAATTTACTCCAGCACAGATTGAAGAGATGTTGATGCACTTCAAAGGGGCGAATTACAGCTACATCCTCATCGCTTCAATCTTTTCTGTTGTCAGCCTTTGGGCACGTGCGCATCGTTGGAAGTATGCCCTGAACTATATGGGATATACCTCTTCTACCGCCACAAACTTCATGGCGATTAACATTGGGTACCTCATGAATTTAACCGTTCCGCGTTCTGGTGAGGTATCCCGAGCTTTGGTCTTGCAAAAGTACCAGCAAATCCCTTTTGACAAGAGTTTTGGCAGTATTGTATCGGAACGCGTGGTCGATTTAATCTGCTTGCTACTTTGTGTGTTGACTGCGCTTATTTTGCAATATGAGGTATTAAAAGATTTCCTCTTGCGCTATGTTCCCGTAGAACAATTGCTGGAGGTTGCTTTACTTGCCTTAGGGGTTTTCGGGGTGGTAATTGCCGCTTTTTTATTCCTTACTTGGAAGCCTATTTTATTTGTGAAACGCAAACTCAAAGGACTTATAGAAGGGGTAAATAGCATTTTTAAGATGCCTGCTAAACGAGCTTTTTTGTGCTATACCTTGCTTATTTGGGGCGGGTATATTGCCACTTTTTACTTTGGTACGTTGGCGCTACAAGAAACGAGTGGATTAACTTTTCCCATGATTATGTCTGCCTTTATAGCGGGGAGTTTTGCCGTTTCTTTTACCAATGGTGGTTTTGGTGCATTTCCTTTAATTGTAGCTGAACTTTTAGTGCTCTACCACATTTCAAGTGTTGCAGGTACCGCCTTTGGTTGGATCTTGTGGACGACACAAACAGCGATTGTCGTCGTGCTAGGTGCCTTGTCTTTCTTTTTACTTCCGCTCTATCACACCAGAAGAAAGTAGTTACATTCTTCTTCATTCTTCGTCATATGCATGGACTCTTTGTTTGACTTTTAAGGTGCTATGCCCTAATTTATAAGGTGCTGAAAAGCGAATGCTACGGTTATCCCCGTTGTTGTTGAAGCGTTGCGTCGGTTGTCTCTTTATACGTCGAATATACACTGTTCAATACATTACTCAATTCCAATTTTTTGTCGATCAAAAGGCCTTTAATATTTATTCCTAAGTCCGCCTAAGCCTTGGAGTGAAAGTTATCGGATACTCCACTGAAATCGCAGTTTTTTGCGAATTTAATTCCCAGTTCCCAGTCCATTGATACGTCAGGTCAATATTGAGGATGTAGTCGTGGTTTTGAATAGTTGTGGTTTGTATTTGGTTCAAGGATGCGTCAAGGATGCGTCAAGGGTTGTTCGACAAAAGGTTATTTTTCCCTAGTAAACTCGGAGGATAGTTGGAGAGGTGTCGAAGGATTGTGCTCGAATACGCTTTTAATTTAACAGTTTCGTAGGATGAATCCTTATAAAAGAGGAATTCATATTTGAGCTTTTAATCGTAGATTTGATATTTAGAAATTTAAGAATACGGTTGTATGGCAAAAGTAAAGACTGCTTTTTTCTGTCAAAGTTGTGGGGCACAAACGCCTAAGTGGATGGGACAATGTCCCACGTGTAAGGAGTGGAATACCCTCGTGGAGGAAGTGATCCAGAAAGAAGAGAAAACAGCATGGAAGGCGGTTAGTACCACTGCTTCCACGACAAAGCGCATTGCAAAACCCTTGCGTGTAAGTGAGATTGATAGCGCAGAAGAGATTCGCATGAATACCTTAGATGGAGAGTTGAATCGCGTTTTAGGCGGAGGCCTTGTACCCGGGTCGATGGTACTACTCGGAGGAGAACCCGGCATTGGAAAAAGTACCTTGCTCTTGCAAATTTCACTGCGCTTGCCCTATAAAGTACTCTATGTTTCTGGAGAAGAAAGTCAGAAGCAAATCAAGATGCGCGCCGAACGCATCAATCCCAATAACGAAAATTGTTATATTTTAACGGAAACCAATACCCAAAATATCTTTCGTCAGATTGAAGAAATTCAGCCCGATGTGTTGATTATTGACTCCATTCAAACCCTGCATACGGATTATATCGAATCCTCTGCGGGAACTGTTTCTCAAATCAAAGAAACCACGGCGGAGTTAACCAAATTTGCCAAAGAAACGGGAACACCTGTTTTAATTATTGGTCATATCACCAAAGATGGAAGTATTGCAGGGCCTAAGATGTTAGAGCATATGGTGGATACGGTTTTGCAATTTGAGGGCGACCGCAATCACGTCTACCGCATTTTACGCGCCAATAAAAACCGCTTTGGTTCTACTGCCGAATTGGGTATTTACGAGATGCAAGGTAGTGGACTACGCGAAGTGTCCAATCCATCCGAAATTTTAATTTCCCACAAAGATGAAGAGTTGTCCGGAACGGCTATTGCAGCCACTTTAGAGGGGATGCGTCCGTTGATGGTAGAGGTGCAATCGCTAGTGAGTACGGCAGTGTATGGAACCCCACAACGCAGTGCAACGGGCTATAACCTCAAGCGATTGAATATGTTGTTGGCCGTGCTAGAAAAACGAGCAGGCTTCCGTTTAGGGCAAAAAGACGTCTTCTTGAATATTACGGGAGGAATTAGTGTAGATGATCCTGCCATTGATTTGGGCGTGGTAGCAGCGATTCTATCCTCCGATCAGGATATCTCCATCCAAAAAGGAGTAACTTTTGCTGGAGAGGTTGGTCTTTCAGGGGAAATTCGACCAATCAACCGCGTAGATCAACGCATTCAAGAAGCCGAAAAATTGGGCTTTTCGGAAATACTCGTTTCCAAATACAACAAGATTTCACACAAGGGAACGGGAATAAAAGTGGTTTTAGTAACCAAGATTGAAGATGTCGTCGAGCATCTTTTTGGATAAAAAAATTGAAAAAAAAGTAGCATGAAAAAAGGAATTGTTTTAGCAATGACACTTAGTGTTTTTGCGGTATGGGCACAAAAGCCCGTCTATACGAAAGCGAATTTAGAAAGCGCACGGGTGTATTACGATGGAGCAGAATTAACGCAAAATACCCAAGTGACCTTACCCAAAGGATTGTCCGAAGTTGTGATTACCAATGTGTCTGATCAATTGATGGAAAATACCATCAAAGTAGGGTCTATTACCGATGTAACGGTTATGTCGGTGCAGTTTTCTAATGCCTATATCGAAGAATATGACAATGTGAATAACTCACCCTTGACGAAACCCTTGCGTGATAGTATTGCTATAACAGAACGCAAATTAGATCAGCTTGTTAATTCGATCAATGCAGATATACAAACTATTCAATTGTTGGATGATACGAGTTCAAGTGAATCGTTTAAGAATTTTGGATTTACGGATGTGACCAAATGGGTGGACTATTACGGTAAAAAACGTCAAGAAGTACAAAATGCCTTATTCGTAAAGAAAAAGGAAAAAGTGATTGTCGAAGCCAAGTGGAATGATCTCAAGTCGCAATTGACTATCGGTGGAGACAAGTCTGATCAAGTAAGTAAAGGAAAGTTGATTGTGCAAGTGATGAGTGGGAGAGAGGGTGTTATTCCCTTTAAAATAAACTATGCGACAAATAGAGCGCAATGGGTTCCTTCTTATGATTTACGCATCGAAAAAATCAATGCACCAATCAAAATGATGTATAAAGCAGATGTAGTTCAAACCTCAGGGTTGGATTGGCGAAATGTAAAACTTAGTTTAACCTCAGGTAAGTTAAATCAACACCATCAGATGCCGAAGTTTACGACTTGGTTTGTTTCTTATCAAGAGGCTATTCCTATTGTTGCTGAATATAGTTACAATGCGGATTATAGTCAAGATGTGTCTCGTATGGTAGAAGGGAGAGCAGCAGGTATTTCTGTCACAAATAAACGATCAAGTAAGGATATTTCGTATGAAGAACGTCAAACTATAGCAGAATATACTACAGTAAGCGAAAGTGAGCTGAATGTCACCTTTGATATTGCCATTCCCTATTCGATTGTAAGCAATGGAAAACGTCATAGTGTGGATTTGAATGCATTTGATATCAGTGGAGACTACAAGTTCTATACCGCACCAAAATTAGATGCAAATGCGTATTTAGTGGCAGAGATTAAGGACTATGGTAAACACCAGTTATTGCCTGGGCAAGCCAATGTGATTTACGACGGCATGAATATCGGACAGACGTATCTATCGACGGAAAACACAGAAGAAAAATTACATCTGAATATTGGAAAAGACCCCAATATTTCAGTTAGCCGTACGTTGATTACGGATAAGTCAGGAACAAAAACGTTCTCTTCGAAAAAAGAGCAAACCTTTACGTATGAAATTACTGTCAAAAACAGCAAAAAAGAAGCGGTTACGGTTCAAGTAGAAGACCAATATCCAATCAGTACAGATAATTCTATTGAAATTGTGTTAGATGAATCGCCAAAAGGAAAAGTCAATGCGGAGAAAGGGTTGGTGACTTGGGAGGTTCAATTGCAACCGAACGAAGTGAAAAAAGTGCGCCTGAGTTATACGATGAAGTATAGTAAAGATAAAAATATACAAACCTCTTATTAGTAAGAAGAAATAAAAAAGCCACTCGTTTTGGAAGTGGCTTTTTTTTATTTTTTAAGCATTCGTTTCAGCGTATTTTTTTCTTGGCTGTATACCATCAAGCCAAAAAGGACAATCGCGATCAAGCCAACAAGGTAGTTTTCTCTGAAGTGATAAAAATAAACATAAGACAAGAGAATAGACAGTCCCATATATAAACCAATGGCTTTTTTATCATAGGGAATAGGGTAATACTTTTGACCTAGTACATAAGATACGACCATCATGGATCCATAGGCGAGCAAGGTAGCAATTGCCGAACCCATATAGCCCCAAATTGGGATCAAGAGGTAGTTGAAGATCAAAGTCAACACAGCACCAAAAATGGAGATATAAGCCCCCATACTGGTTTTGTCACGCAACTTATACCACACGGATAGGTTGGTGTAAATCCCCATACATAGGTTTGCTAAGATAATTAAGGGCACGACAATCATCGCATCCCAATAGCTCTCATTGCGAATAAACAACACCTTTAAAATGTCCGAAAAGACAACAACTCCCAGCATAATCGCGCTTCCCATAAGGATAAAATACTTGGTTACGGTGGCGTATTTCGTTGGAGCATCGTCATTTTTGGCGTAGTTAAAAAAGAAAGGCTCAATCCCCAAGGTATAGGCTTGTCTAAAGAGTACCATAAACAGCCCCAATTTATAACAAGCAGCATATTTCCCAACTTCTGCAGAAGCAATATCCGCAGGCAATAAACGCTGTAGGAGTATTTTGTCAAAGCTCTCGTTAATAGCAAAGGCCAATCCTGCCACCATAACGGGAAAACTATAGCGCAACATTTGTTGTAATAGTTCTTTGTTGATTTTGAAGTGGAGTTGCAAATAGTTCTTAGTAAAGACCAAAAACGTCGCTGCACTTGCTACTAGATTGGCAATGAAAATATATTCTACCTGAAAGTTTTCCACATACATCGATGCAAAAACAGAGGAAGGATTATTTGTAGCTAATAAAGGCAAGAAATAGAGGAAGAACACATTCAACAACGAGTAAATACAAACATTGCCAATGCGAATGGCGCTGTAGTACATCGGTCGTTGATCTGCACGTAATTTGGCGAATGGAACAATAACCAAGGCATCCAAAATCAGGATCCACAAAACATATTGCACGAGATTGGTGGGGATCTTCAGGAGATTCGCCCAAAAGTCGAGCAAGAAAAATCCGAGTAATCCAAAGATTAAGGTGGTACCACTGAGAAACAACATGCTGTTGTTGATCACTTCCTGTTTGTTATCGCGCGTATTGTAAAACCTAAAAAAAGCCGTTTCCATTCCGAAAGACAGGACAACATTCAACAGCATCATGATGGAGAAAATCACGCTGTACTCACCATAGGCGTCATTTTTCATCAGATCCGTGTGAAACGGAACTAAAAAGAAACCAATTACTTTTGGAAAAACAGCAGCCAATCCATAGATGGCCGTTTGTTGGAAAATTTTTTTATAAATACTCACAGTGTCGAGCGTTAAGAATCAAGCTTTATTTTTCTGTTGTTTTGGGTGCTAGGTCTATTTTTAAGAAAGGGAGAATACTCGCTTTTGGAAAGTCAATTTTTGTTGGTCCATTGTATTGCGCATCGTCATCAACGGCATTGTACAGAAATCCAACGGTGTCTTCGTAAAAGAAAATACTCTCTGGGTATTTTAATTGGTTGTTGTCGGTCCAAATGTCCATTTTGTCTTTGAGCTGTAATGCCATTAATTTTTGCAATTCCTCCCAGTTGTCAATTAAATCCTCTGTTTTGTATGGTTCCCCTGTTTTGGGATTGAAGTTTAAAGCCATTTCGCTTTTAAAGCCATAAGCTCCGCCAGCAAAGGTATAGTATTCTAGAGCAATGGAAAGCAAATCATCATTATAGAAGGTAATATCACCCTCTACTTCTGCTTTCCAAGGTAGTGTTTCATCGGGATATTTTGTCTTAAATGCATTGTAATTGGCGATGTAATGAGCTGTTAGTTCTTCTAGCGTAGCGCTTGAAGCTGTCACTTCATCTACCGCAACGATACGGTCTATTTGAGCAATCAGTTGTTGGTTGATTTTTGCTGCAATTTCATGGGATTCATTGGTGATGACTGGCACACTCAATCGAATTCTCGTACATTCATCGTCCATGCAGTTGTCAGAAGATTGTACGAATTCCTTTTGTTCAAATTGCAATGTATCCGTTGCATTTTTATTGGTCGAATTACAACTAACAACAAGTGTTAGCAGTAAAAATAAATAAACGTATTGTCTCATAGATCTTCTTTTCTTACAAAACTAAGAATTAATGTACTGAAAACGAATAAAATTTGCAGCATCCTTTGTTTTTTTTATGTTTAGAGTCAGGGAATCTGTAGTGTCTTGGTAGGCGTTGTTTGTACTTAAACAAGGTGACTGTTAGACTTGTTGTCCAAAGCCTTCGCATCGACATTGAATTGAATTCAAGTGCTGTAGGATCTATAGTAAATTGATCTTAATGTTGTGATCGTTTTTAATTTCTCGCATCACAAAAGAACTATGCGTACTTCCGATGCTATCCACCATAGCGAGTTTGTTGAAGACAAAATCTTGGTAGTGGCGCATGTCATTGGCATATACCTTTAATAAGAAATCATATTCCCCCGAAATATTATAACATTCAACTACTTCCTCAATGTTTAAGATGTCGTCAATAAATTTATTGTTGATGATGCGTTCGTGTTGTTTGAGTTTAATATTGCAAAAAACAACAAAACCACGGTTTAATTTCTCGGCATCAATCAAGGCGATATATCCTTTGATAAAGCCCTCTTGTTCTAAGCGTTTTACGCGTTCAAAAACTGGAGTAGAAGATAGATTCACTTGCTGAGCGAGTTCTTTGGTGGTTACATTCGAATTCTCTGATAATAAGTTGAGTAGCTTTAAATCTATTTCGTCTAAGTTATGCATGATTAGCTGTTTTTTAAGTATTGTTATACAAAGGTATACGAAAACTGATAGGATTGATAAAAAGTACAACAGGAATTATAAGTTGAGCGTTAAAAAGAGGTTCTTGTGCGCAAAGGTATACTATCTTTGATTGTTATGACAGATCAAAGCCAATGCGAAAAATTGTTCCAACACATGGAACAGAAAGTCAAGCTAACTGCGGAAGAGAAAGTGCAGATTGCTTCTTTTTTTTAGGGTTCACCCCAGAAACGTTTAGTCGGATTAAAATCAAGAACAGATAAAAAAAAGTGCTTTACTAATTGGTGTAGAAGCTCAAGGGTTTGATACTGCCATACAGCCCCTTGAAAAACAGTTGGAAGGAAAAGAAAACACATGGGTAGTACTTGCTAACACTCATCAGTTAAAAGTACAAGCATTGGATCAACTCATCTCTCCGTGGCATACTGATTTAGACCTAGGTCGCCCCTTAGAAGTTGTGACAGATCTGTCTAAAAGTAGAAGGTTTGGGATTTAATGCTTATCAAATAACGCGGGATTCCTTTTTTGAGCTGTTTGAACAGTTGAGAGCGGAACGCCTGATTCCATAAAGAGAAAAGTCGAGCATTCGCTCGACTTTTTACGTATGAGAAAGTAAGGGAATCATGGTCAGGTGATCTTTAAAATAGGTAGTCAGGGTAGGACTGACAAAAAGTGTGAGGTCCTCTTCTTTGTACGGATTATAAGTGTAACCTGTATCTGTAGGCGTATAGCCTAAGACCACGCGGTTGGTTTGCGTATCAGCTAGGGCGTTAAACGCTTGGTCTAATTGGTTGTCCTTGAGGTAGTACGCTTGGTAGATCAAAAGATCCCCCTCCTCTTGCTGAGCAATTAAAAGCGTTTGCAGTGTTGGAATTAGGTAGACGGATTCTGCAAATCCAAACGCTGGATTGGCATAGCAGTAAAAGTGAGCCAAACCATAGCTACGGGTATCAAAGCGACAGGCTGTACTACCGTTTTTGAGGTAGTGTTGAAAACACTGTAAATCTGTAGTATCAGTTAAATCTAATCGTTGAATGGTATGCGTAGTGGGTTGTTTACGCCAAGCTTTACTTGCCTGATGTTCGGGTACTGCATGGAAACCGAATTTCGGGTAAAACTCCAAGACCGTGTCATTGGCAAATAAGAAATACCCATCGAGTTTATCGCTGTAAGCTTCAAAAATATACTCCATTAAAAAACGCGAAAGCCCTTGTTTAGTGTGGCTGGGTAAGGTCATCACCGTACCCAATTGCCCCAATAGTAAACGTTGATCAGGTGTATAGGTTGTAAACAAACTCAAGGTGGTATGTGCAACAAGCTGTTCTTCTTCAAAAAGAGAGAAGAGTATGCAGTTATCGTCCCAATAGCCCGATTGATAGTAGGACTCAAAGGTAAATTCCCAAAAATCAAAGGTCATGGTATTCAAGGCTTGACGCATCCGCTCATTGGCTTGATATGCGATGTGCAAGGTGTACGTTTTGTTGTGTAGTATCAGCTGTTTTGTCTGCATCATTCATTCTATTACGTTGCAAAGTACTTGTATTCAATTGAAAAGTTAGTATTTGGTTTGATATAAATAATGTGCAAAAGGTTATATTTGTGTGTAAAACAAATAAAAAATGAGGGCAATTCAAGTGCTAGCCTCTTGTAAACTTTTACATCAGGATGATGTAAGCCACCATGAAGTAGAGGGGCAAATCGTACTATCGTATTGTATAGCGGGTTCCGTAACGGTAGAGATCCATGCAAAGACCTATCAACTATCCAGAGGAAGTGTGCTAACACTTTTGCCTCAGTCTTTCACTGTCGCACAACAAGGCAGTGTGGATCTTGCATTTGTTCATCTTGTTTTTGACTTTCACACCCTGAATGAGCTGATGTTACCGACCAATTACAATTTTTTGAATGTTCTGGTTGAACAGCCTCATGTGAGGTTACAAGAAGCCGATGCGCTTCTTTTCGAACAGTATATACAGCTATTCCAACAACAAGTTTCCCTGTCGTCTATTTTTCAAGCCGATGCTTTGCGTTATCTTCTGTATTCGTTCATTGCACAGATTAATCGCGTGTATCAACAGGAAGAGGAGGTGATGCAACCCAGTACGAGAAAAGATGCGATTGTCTTTCAGTTTTACAACTTATTGCATCAGTATTACCTCGTGGAAAAGTCAGTGGGATTTTATGCAGATCAACTCAAGTTAACCCCAAAGTATTTAACCACGTTAATTCGCCAACGCACGGGTAGATCCATTTCGAAAGTAATCATTGAAATGGTGTTAATCAAAGCAAAAAATTACGTAGTAGCTACGGATTTACCGATCTATCAAATCGCAGAGCACCTCCATTTTGTTGATTCTACGACGTTTTGTCGTTATTTTAAGAAATATGCAGGCATGAGCCCACTACACTATCGTCAAATGCATGCTTAACAAAATCAAAAGATGAAACAACCACGCATACACTCATTTGAGCCTTTACTGAGTCTAGCACCTAAAGTCTTAATCTTAGGTACGATGCCCAGTGTGAAGTCCTTGGAACAACAAGAGTATTATGGAAATAAACAGAACGTGTTTTGGAAAATTATGTTTTCAATTTTTCAACAACCCTTCTCTACTAGTTATGCAGATAGAATTCGATTGATACAAGAACATCAGTTGGCGCTATGGGATGTTTTACAATCCTGCCAACGGCAAGGAAGTTTGGACAGTGCTATAAAAGAGGAAAAACCAAATGATATCAAGCAATTACTTCAAGCCTATCCCAGTATTCACACTGTTGTTTTTTCAAGTCAAAAAGCGGAAGCTTATTTTAAAAAGTACATTGGACCGATTGATTCGATAAAGACGATTACTATGCCTTCTCCTAGTGGCGCTAATGCACGCATGACATTTGAAGAAAAACGGAAAAGTTGGGAAGTTTTAAAAATACTGGTGAAAAATAAAAAAACCGATGAACTCTGACTGTTCATCGGTTTTTAAGTAAACGGAAATCGCGCTTTACAATTTCGATTGTTCTACTTTGGTTTCTTTTATAGCCGTAGCTTATTGTTTAGTTTCTTTGATTGTATAAGAATAGGTGATTTCTGATGCTAGATATTTAGGGCCGTCTTCTGGTTTGTAATACATACTAGCTTTTGTTGGTAAATCACCTTCGTTATAGGTGTATTCTACCGTCCTATTTCCATAGGTTGTAATATTGTTCGCAAAGTGATAGGAAAAAGGGAGAATATTATTATCTTTTAAAATCTCCATGGTTAGATCATAAGGTAACGGACCAAAAGGATTTTGTTTATTGTCATGAGTCACTTTGTGGTTCTCACCATTACGTTTAATATTGTTGATTTTGTTTGCATTGTCGTAGCTGAATTCTCCCAATAAGATTACGTCTTGACTCTCACGCTTAATCAACTGATTCTTTGCATTATAAGTAAATTTACTTTCATAACTAAAATTTTGTTTTAGCATAGTATAGTGTTCCGATGCGAGCAGGTCTTTATCATAGGTATAGAGGTGTTTTAAATAGAGACCAGTGTCATCACTAATACCATAATAAATAAGCTTTCCTTCCTGATTGAGATTGTGCTCCATTTTGTATGCTGCGGAATTCTCAATTTTATTGTCTTTGTAGTAATCAATTGTGTAAGTAATAAAGCTGAGGCTGGCGTCTTCCTTATAGTTAAAATCAAATATATTGGCTGATCGGATTAATGGTTCTTCAGTTTTAGCTTCTGTAGGATCAAAAAAATTTATTTGATGAACCTTACTGATTGAATAGGTAGAAGTTACAGTTGGAGGGGGTGGAGGAGTAGTTGAGCTATCATCTGAGCTACAACTGGCGAATAGGAGTACTATACTAGCAATAAGTGTTGATGTTACTATTTTTTTCATTGAAATGTTTTTTATTATTTAACTAAAAATAAGTTAAATAAACGAACATAGAAAATAATTGAACTTAATTAGACGTTTATTTTATTTAAAATGTTGAGGGATGTTTTTTATTGAAGTGAAAACAACAACAAATTGGTTTTATACATCATAAAAAAACCGATAAACAGTAAGGGTTCATCGGTTTTTAAGTAAACGGAAATCGCGATTTACAATTTCGATTGTTCTACTTTGGTTTCTTTTATTTTGTAGCTGTAATTGATTTCAAAATCAATGATTTTTTCTTCATTTTCCATGGTGTAGTATACTACTTTTAATGGAAGATCATTCTCATTGTAGGTATAATCAGCTTGTACCATTTGACCGTCTAACACAATGGAGGTCACGTTATTAGGAAAGTGATACGTATAGGGAAGGATGAAGTTGAAATTAATTAATACACTTGTTAAATCAAAGGGTAAACTGTAGAAGGGCGATTTTTTATCATCATAGGTAAAAGATACATTCTGTCCATTGAATTTCATTTTATCGATTTGATTTTTGGCGTTATATTTATAATCGATGAGCAGGTTTGCTTCCAAGGCCTCGTTCAAAACCAGTTGATTGTTGTCGTTATAGCTAAGCTGACTCGTAAAACTACCTCCTTTGGATCTTAAGTTGTAGGTAATAGCGGTCAGTCGATCGTCTTGGTATTGATAGACGTAATCATCTACAGTTTCTCCCTTTTCTTTGATCTCCCAAAGTTTTAATCTCCCTTGTGGATCTAAGGTAGGTTGCAGTTGTAAATCCTGTTGAGGTATCGCTACTTGGTTTTTGTAAAGTGCATCTTTATATGTGATATGTTGTAGGTTGAAATCGGCATCATAGGTGAAATCGTAGTTGATATCAATGATTTTATCCTGTGGATTTCCTTCTCTCGTTGGGTCAGGAGATTCATAAAATGACTGTTGAATCTCGCTTATATACGGTGTTTTTTCAATGTGGTAGGTTGGTGGGGGTGGAGTAGAGGAATCATCTGAACTACAGCTGAACAAGAATACGCTCAAAGAAGCTATAAGAATCGACTTTTGTGTGTTTTTCATGGTTGTTTTTTTTAAATTTCGACCAAATATAGATAAAATTAAGTATGTTATTGGTGTAAGTACAGTTTTGTATTGTTTTTTGGCTTAAAATTTTGTTATGATTTTCGTGTAAAAAAGATGAATTTTATGTAAATAAATAAGAGAATACATTTATATTTAGTTAAAAATTCTATGCGTATACTTGCTTTGTTTATTGGTTTGATTTCGTTGAATTTAGGGGCGCAACCCCAAGCGATTTTGAATCAAACGTCCTATCAGTTTTGGGTAAATGAACCCAGCACGCTACAGGAGAAAAATCCCTTGGTTATTTTTTTGCACGGACGAAGCCTATCGGGTACTAATATTGATCGTGTCAAGCGCTATGGTCCTTTGAGGGGAATTGAAAAAGGATTGAAACTTCCCGCTTACCTTGTAGCACCTCAGCTTCCATCAGGCGCATGGAACCCTGATAAAGTGGATGAAGTCGTGGCTTATATGATTGAACACTACGCCATCGATGAAAGTAAAATTTACGTTACGGGCATGAGCTTAGGCGGATATGGAACCATGAAATATGCAAGTAAATACGCCAGTCGCCTAGCGGCAGCTATTGCCATTTGCGGTGGTGGTGAAAATAGGGATGCTTGTAATTTGACGAGTCTTCCCATCAAACTCATTCACGGGGATAAAGACTTCATCGTACCCTTGAAGGAATCAAAAAATATCATGAACGCCATTAAAAAATGCGATACCAATGCACCCATTGAATTGCAAGTCGTCAAAGGAGGAAATCACGGTAGTGTGGAAGATCTATACCGCCATAATGCCCTGTATAATTGGCTGTTTGAGCATACAAAAAAAGAATAACGATTGCGTTATTCTTTTTTGTATGCTGCCGTTTACTACTTATAGGTAGTTACTTCTTGTTTGATATAGGTATAGACTATTTCACGGCCAAATAAACCATTGTTATAGTATTTCGCTTTTAGCGGAAGATCTACTTCGTTATACGTAAAATCAACCGTTGATAGGAATTCATGCCCCTGAAAAGTCGTAATATTATTTGGAAATTTATAAGTATAGGGAAAGGCAAAATCATAGCCGAGTAGATCTGTAGTTAAATCGAAGGGTAAAGCATAAAAAGGAGAACGCTTATCGTCATACGCAAAGTTATAACGTCTTCCATTCAGTTTGATTTGACTGATTTGATTCAAATCGTTGTATTTCATATCGATGATCAAATTTTCAGGAGCTGATGTATTATTAAAAATGCACTGCTTCTGGTCGTTATAGGTGAAGTGACTCGTAAAATTCCATTGTATTTTTAATCTGTCATACTGGGCTGTTTGTAACAGATCATTTTCATAGTTGTAGCGATAAATATCGGTAA
Organism: Myroides sp. C15-4; assembly: GCF_050522745.1. Taxonomy (NCBI): domain Bacteria; kingdom Pseudomonadati; phylum Bacteroidota; class Flavobacteriia; order Flavobacteriales; family Flavobacteriaceae; genus Myroides; species Myroides sp. C15-4. Next base: position 83,256 of record NZ_JBMVQX010000011.1, read on the forward strand.
GGGAGTCGTTTTCTCTAGAGTGAAATTCAGTTAATCGATTTTGTTCATCTAGGGTGTAGGAGAGGTTTGATGTAGTGGACTCAGTCGTGCCGTTATCAAAATATCGCGTTTCTATCCGTTCGATATCCGTTCGATGGAATGTACTATCGTAAGTAAAGTTGTAAATTACGTTTAAAAAAAGCTGAGGCTCAAAATCCACATCTTCGGAGTATTCCTCATAAAATCGCGATAGGCTAATGTTACTGAGGTGATATACTGTTTCAGTAACTGGTTGTTTTGTTGGAGTTCCATCATCTGAACTACAACTTAGAAAAAAAAGTGCAAGGCCTGATAGTATATATGTGTTTAATTTTTTCATTTGGATCTTATTATAGTTATAATTTTGTAATAAATATAAGTAATTACATCTGAATGTTAAAATTTAGTTTACCAAAATTAACATAAATAAAGTTGGTTGTTTTTATAACTAGAAATAAGAGAAGGTTATAGCATCAATATGCAAGTATTGGAGTAAAAAAAGCGCCTTGATGTTACCATTTATTGAGGAAGATTGTTGTCTTTCGGGTTGATGTGATAGACGATGGATAAAACTGGTAGTCCCCAAAGTTTCAGGCGCTGTTGTGCGAGTAGTCCAGTTGCATGCGGTCTGACGGTCAGTTTATCTTTGAAAGAGGAAATAAACTTAGCCCAATACTTGTTTTCTGTGTCTTGTAAGAGGAAATAAAAACCAGCATCTCCCCAGCATCTGCCACTAGAGTTAAGGATTAATTCTCCTTCTTGACCCACTTGGGGATTCATCAATACTGTTGCGTTGCCATTGGGTAAGGGAAATACGGCTTTTACAGCAGTGCCTCCCGATGGTAATTGGCAGCTACCATAGACGCCAGAAAAAATAATCGTACCAAGAGAAGGAAGGGTTCGCAACCAAAACGTATAGCGTACTTCGTTGGTTTTTGTTGTTATCAGTTGGATGATTTCGCTAGTAAGGGGTTCATTTTTAATTTTTGTATTTGTAGGAATATACAACTGTTTCAATCGGTTGCTAAATAAGATGTTGATTAAAAAACCAAAACCGATAAAAAGGGGATTCCAGCGAAGGCTCATATTGACGTTATACGATGAGGTTCGTTCATAAAAGTCAACAACAAGAGGGGCAATTTTCGCCTCATCCGTTGGAGATAATCCCAAAACTTGTATTGAGGGTAATAAACCTGTATTGACGCAACCACGCCGAACACTTAATTGTTCTTCTTTAGCCAATCGATATATGAATTGCTCTCCCACATCGCCCACTTGGCCAAAAGGGCCTATGAGCCACGGGGTTATTTGCGGATTGAATTTCCTTCCGCACGCTATTACCCATCGCTGAGTAAACCAGTCCTGTACCCGTTGTTTGGTAGAGATGCGTTTCATATTACTTGATTTCGTTGGGTTTAGGTACAAAACGTTGTTGTCCTTGCCATGTTCCATATTCGGCAATAGGTTTAAAGCGCAAGGTGCTAAACTCGAGGTGAAAATCCTTTCGACTTCGTTCTTGCATGGCTTTTTTGTGCCGCTGAGGTTGTTCTACCTTGCTATGCCCCAATACCATATCGGTCATTGTTTGGACAGAAGGCCAAATTGAAAAGGTAGAAATGGTTGTTGGAAAGCTAAACGACGCCAAGGCCAAGGTTGGGGCAGGGTGATCGCGAACTAGTTTTTCGGTAGGACGACCCCAACGGATAAAACGCGGAACCTGAAAATACTTCATCCGAGCAAGTGTCACGGCGACAACCGCTTCATTTTCTGTTGCTAGGTCTATACCCTCTTTTGGAATTTCATATTTAGATAGCACTCCCCATTGTCGAGCAAATTGCAGCCGAATATGCCAACCTTTTGTCAACTGTTTTCCAGTAGGATCTGTAGCTAAAAAATGATCCAGTGCTTCTTCATTTTCCCATTGTGCAAAAACCACAATTTGGCGCAATAAAAATCGAGAAGGCGATAAAATCGCTGAACCCAATACCATTGCATGCATCGTATCTGCGTGAATTAATCCCGGAATTGTTGCCGCTTTCGGACGAAATACCAATGTTTTTAGTGCGGAAAACAGTGAAAGTTTAGCGAGGTGATAGGAAAAGAGAGACATGATGGTATCGTATAAAATATTATTTCCACCTTTTAAGTTTCCATATCCAGTATAGTCCCCCTAATGGAATCCCAACGGACCAAGCGGATTCAATGATACCTTGACCACTAAATCCTACACCAAAAAGGAATTGGAAGTATAGCAAGTGAAAGGTCACTCCTCCAACAGCAGAATAAGTAAACGAAGGAACATTCAACAGAATAACAGCGAGGTATTTCAACCACTTTTTTGGTAAGTTGCTTCGCTTTATTTCCCGAATAACATACATGTTGAAAAGCAAGACAGCTAAGGGAATTAAGGCAGAGAACCAGAATAACAGTAGATTAGGTTTGTTGACCTTGACATCCAAGGTGCGAATATCGAGGATTTTATTTGAGGTATCGTCAAATAGAAGCTGAAATACACCCACCTCATCTCCGTTGTTGAATTCGACAAATGCTCGTGTCGTATTGGTTGGTGTACTTTCTTCGGGATTAGTCGATAGTGTCTTGGCCCATTTAACTAATACGTATTCATAAGGCTTTTCACCAAAGTGCTCGTTTAGCATTCCTTTAAAGTGGATGAATTCTACGCGTAAGTTATCGGGATCTAAGCGTTGTCCTTCTCCATTTTCCAACTGCATGAGCGAAAGACAAGTGTCAAAATCTTCTTGTTTTAAGGCTTCAATAAAAGATTCTGTCGTAGATTCATATGTTTTGGCATTATTGAAAAAGCGACAACTTGTGATCAAGGATAAGGCAAGTAGAACAATCCCTATTTTTAAGTATTTCATAATTGATTTTTGGCAATGGTATAGTTCAAATGTACTCCATATCATCGAGTTAAACTAGTAAAATTAAAGGTGAAGTATCGAACTTCCTTTAAAAACGCATGGTTGATCATTTCTTCTTATTCATACACTTTTGCTCCTTGGAAAATAGTAGCAAAAGTATTCCAACTAGGCTCATCAGCATTGATATGCTGTTGGGTGTTGTCGTAATACCCTTGAATATCTTCTGTATAACTTGCTAAAGCGTCTAAAAAGGCAGGTAAGTTTTGATTCTCCCACTCCTCAGGATGGTCGATTAAATTTTGACGGAGGAGGACCAAAAAAGCAGCAAAGCTCTTTCGGTCAGTGACAGTAAGATTAGTTAGTTCCAAAAGTGTGCGTATAATTGTGGACAAAGCTTTTGCATGCTCTCAGGTTCATCGTCACTCCAATCAAATTCAAAATTCGGATAATTTCCTTCGTTTTGATCGAAATTGTCTTCGTCTATATAGTCATAGAGTTCTTCACCTGTTTGATTTTCAAAAGCTTCTAACGCTACATACCAAAAGCTTTCAAAGTCAAATAGCTCGTCTTCTGCTTGGTCTTTTTGACTGATTAAAGAATCGGGATTTTCCTTTGCCTTTTCATAGACCTCTTTTCCTCTGGAGATGACCCAATTTCTAAAGTATTCAAATCCATCATCGGAACATCCGCCATTCATGAGGTAACCCGCACACCACATTCTTGAATCATAGGTGTCGTATAGGAGTTTGTCTGTTCTCAAGCGAAAGCCAATCATCTCTTTTGGCGTTAATTTTTCAAGGGCTTGAATCAGATATGCTTCTTGAGTATCTTGATCAGTTGAATTAGCTATGGATGCTGCTACAATGTCCCAAAATAGGGTTTCATCTAACATCTCCGCTGTTTTTTCTAACTTTTGCATTTTAATTTTTTATTGGGGTGTTTTATTGTTGCATGCTGTTTGCTGTGATTGATTCACGCTAAAGTACAAGCCTGGAATAGTGTATAATTCAGCGTCTAGTTCAAAAAAGTGACAGCTCCCATCAAATTGTTGGGTTGTAGACGCTATGGAAAAAAGGTCGAGCATAAAGGATGCGTGAGATGCTGAAATAACGTGAAAAGCAGTATCACAAGTTAATCCATTTCCTGAGTGATTAATAACTTTTGCCAACGACTCGACGTGATTGGAAAGGCGTGTTGATTTTTCTTGCTCCCCTGAAAATTCATAGCTATAGGAGAGGAATAACAAATAGGTGAAATCAAAGGGAAATTCATCCAAAGCTTCTTGTAATAAGGCTTTGAGTTGAGGAACATCAGCCATGTCTGGTACTTTACTTGTATAAGCCATGAGTTCTTCCTCTTTTGAAAAACGCGTATGAGAATCCTTTGTGTTTTGAAGGGCATAGCCATAATACAAATATTCGTATTGACGCGGTGTTAGCGAGGTTGTATTCGATTTGAATACACGTAAAAGCCTAGGGTAGTAAACATCCGACGATTTATCTTGTATGGCTTTACCGATAGCTTCGTAGTCTGGCGCTTTAAATTCGATGATTTGCCCCCAAGAAAGACAGGAGAACAAAAAGAAACAACATAGGGTTATTTTCTGCAACATTTTTTGATTAAAGATAAAAAAAAACGAGGGTTACAGTGTACAATTTGCGACTAAAAGTTGGATTAGTTTTTGATGACCATACTTTCTAAGGCCTGTTCAAATACCTCCATTTCTGCGGTATAACGCTGTAGACGAGAAGGGGCTAGTACAATATTCCACAAATCGTCCTCCATAAAAATAACAATGCGCTTGACTCTTCTTGTAACGACTTGATCCGTACGTTTCATATACTCTTGTACTTCAAAAACCCCTTCTGCAGCGGGTAATCCTTTAAAAGTAATCGCTTTGGCTTCTTCTACTAGGCGGAATCTTGTCCAGGGAAAGTCGGAGTCGTTTTCTGCCGAATCTTCAATAGAGCGCAAGCGACGTGCTAAAACCTCCACAGGGGTATCTTCTTGTATCGTTTGACTATTGGGCTGAGTAAGAAAATCAACTTCATTGTCAATGGATAAAATACTTTCCAAACCATCTTCTCCAAGACGATCTAAAAAGAGTACATCCTCATTGTCAAAATCGGTCATATCCATATAGTCTTTGGGAACTTGAATCGTCAAGTATTTGTTGTCAATTTCTTTGAGGTCACTACAACTGCTGAAAAGAATACCTAGAGTCAGGGTAAATAAGGCCCAGCATAGCGGTTTTGATGGAATAGAAATTAGGTGCATAGCAATTTTTAATATTTTTTTCTTTTTGTCAAAGATACAGTATATCACAATGGGATACTACCTTGTTTTACTATAAGCTGAATCTTATCCAAACAGAGGGAAAGTCAAAATAGAATGGATTTGTATGGAAAAAATAAAATTTATTTTTCCTACTTTTAAGCCTATTACTAGAATTTAAACCATGTTAACTTTAGACCTACCTACATTTCCCGTATTAGAAACGGAGCGATTACGCCTTAGACAAACTACTTTAGATGATGCGCAAGTTATATTTGCCATGGTTTCTAGCACAACAGTGATGCAATATATTCCCAATCCATTAGCAACAACAGTAAAAGAGGCGGAAGACTACATCCATTCCCTAGACGAGCGCATGAAAAATGACGAATGCATCAATTGGACTATTGTAGACAAAGCGAGTGGAGCTGTAATAGGTACGATGGGATTTTATCGCATGAAACTCCAACATTACCGCACCGAAGTTGGCTATATGTTGCTTCCAGCGTTTTATGGGAAAGGCTATGCTAGCGAAGCCTTGCAGCGTTTAGTCGATTTTGGACTCAATGACCTGGGATTTCACTCCCTGGAAGCTGTCATTTACCCAGAGAATAAAGGCTCTATTCGCGTAGTGGAAAAATGTGGTTTTGTACGCGAAGCCTACTTTAAGGAAAAGGAATACCACAACGGTAAGTTTGTCGATACCGCTATTTATTCGAAATTGAACTACTAACTAAAAGAGGGTGACCTTTTGGGACACCCTCTTCTAGCTATATATCTGTTTACGTTCTTTTAACGAAAAAGATTATTTAAATGTCGTTGAATTTACCTTGATGTAGTAGATCAAGGCGTTAAAAAGAGGATTGAATGTGTTTTGGTCGTTTACACCTGACCAAACTACATCAAATTTAGTATCAGCAACAAAAATCTCCTCAAATGTATCTGGATTGATTAATTTAATTTGTATCCTTTTTTTGTCTTCTTGATCTATTTTGAGGTAAAGAAAAGGTTTGTATTTTCTATACGCATTGTTGATGCCTATTTTACCAATCATGGTTCCTACTTCATCCTGCATATTGTTTTTGATGATTTCAGTTTCAAGATCACTGAAAGTTATGACTTGATCAAAATAGCCTATTTTTTCAGCCATGCCTTTAACAAAAGGGTCATTTTGTACAACAAGTAATTGTTTGTGGTTGTCTAAATCAAAAGGGGTTTTAACTAGCGTAGTTGCGTTTTTTGTGGAAGCAAAATAACCATCTTTTTTTATATCAGAAACTTTTAGCACCGTACAACTTTGAAGAGTAATAGCCGTTAGGAATAGGAAGAAAAGAACTAATTTTTTCATAATCCGAATTTTAAATAAATTAAGGTTTAATTCTGCAAAATTAACCTATTTTATTGAATGGAGAGGTGTTTTTAAAGTAGTCTTTTTAGCTTTTCTTTTTAGTGTTATCGTTGATGTTTTATTTCGGCAGGACTGTTATTGCCTTTAAAAAAGAAAGAAAACGATGGTGGGCTGATAAGGTCAAGTCTACAGTTTCCTTGTCGTTTGTAAAAGAAACAATTCCTTGATCAAAATGCCAAGTTCCTACATAATAGAGTGTATCTGCTTGTAGGGTAAATTGGTAGCGTTCAAACTTCGCTAAACTAAGGTCAGTACTTTGGTCTTTCTTCTTGATCAATTCGAAGCCATCAATAGCTTTAAAAATAGGTTCTGTATATGTTTTTCCACCATACCACATGCTCTTGGTCCAGCAATAGTTGAGGATCTCATAATTTCCAGGTTCAATATAAACAATAAAGGTATTTTGTTTAGCAGATTTAAATGTAGGTTTCACTCTGAACGAAACGATTTCTTCTGTTTCTAAATTTCTGAGTTGTATATCTTGAGGGAAACCTCCACTACTAAGCCCGAGACGTTGAATAAAAGTACCATATATGATGGCCTTATTTTCAATTGTTTGATCAGTGTTCGATAGCTGTTCTAACCTTCGTATGTTTTGGGACATAGAAAATTGAATAACAAAAAGAAGAGTAAGGGTTAAAAAAAATTTCATAAATAATACTAAATTGACTACCCAAAAGTAAATGAATTTGTGTGAATAGGAAAGGGAAATAGTGCTATTAGTTATCAGAAGGATTGCAAGAATGGTGGCATGATAAGCTTAATTCGTTGTAGTTCCTCTTAGGTGAGTGAACTCCCCACGAGCCTTCTCAAGTAAGGGATTACCTCCGCTGCACTGCGGTTTTCCCTAAAAGGATATTTTTCACAAGGAAAACCACGGCATCGCTGCGCTTTGCCTTGTTTTTTTATTTGTAACGCCTCTTAGGTGAGTGAACTCCCCACGAGGCTTCTCAAGTAAGGGCTTACCTCCGCTACGCTACGGTTTTCCCTAAAAGGATATTTTTCACAAGGAAAACCACGGCACCGCTGCACTTTGCCTTATTTTTTTATTTGTAACGCCTCTTAGGTGAGTGAACTCCCCACGAGGCTTATACAAATAAAAAAACCACCAACATCCAGTTGGTGGTTTTCCTTGCAGAGAGGAAGGGATTAGAACCTATTTAATTTGCTTATTCTTTATTTTATCTTTTATTATTTTAATTGTTTGTTTTATAGTGTTTTATAGTTGGTTAAGATTAATTTTAGTAAAGATGAATTAAATTAAAACGTCCCCTGTGTTGTCCCCTATTCTGAAATTAAGTAAATTAGTGTAACTAAATTCTATAAGTTATGCCTGAAGCTAAATTTGTTTTAAAAGAACCTAAATCAGATAATAAAACCTTGATCTATTTGTTTTATAATTTTGGAAATAAAAGATTCAAGTATTCAACAGGAGAAAAAATTCATCCTAAATTTTGGAATACTAATAAGCAGAGGGTAAAGGAAAGTTCTAGGTTTCCTGAATATCCAGAGTTTAATACACGACTTAATAATATAGAAACTGCCATTAATAACTGTTACAGAAGGTTGAATAATGACAATGTTGTGATAACTACTACTTTATTGAGAAAGGAGTTAAATATGGAATTAAAAGTAGAGGAGAGAAAAGCCAAGCCAAAAGATTTTTTAGTTTGGTTAGAAGACTATATTGATACTTTGAAATTAACACATAAGAAGGGTTCAATTCAGGTGTATGAAGCTTTATTTAATCACTTGATTGCATTCGCGTCTTCTCGAAAATACAATTTGACTTTCGAAACAATTAATATGGATTTCTATAATCAATTTCAAGATTATATTTTAAATGAAAAGAAGTTGTTGACAAATACTTTTGGGAAGCAGATATCTACTTTAAAAACCTTTCTGAACATAGCAACTGAATTAGGAATTAATAAAAGCCTTGCTTATAAAAGTAGATTGTTTAAAGCGCCAGAAGAGAAAGTAAATCATATTTATCTATCTGAGGAAGAACTAAAGTTGATGGAAGATGTTGATTTAAGTGAAATACCTTATTTGGATAGAGTTAGAGATTTTTTTCTAATAGGTTGTCATACTGGTTTACGTTTTTCAGATTTTACACAATTGAAAAAAGAAAATTTTGAAAAAAAGGGAGGTAAATTATTCTTTAATGTTATTACTCATAAGACAAAAGAAAGGGTAGTTATACCAGTTAAATCAGTAATTGAAAAAATTTCAATGAAGTATGATTGGGTTTTTCCGAGAGCTATTTCAAATCAAAAAATGAATAAGTATTTGAAAGAATTAGGTAAAATAGCCAAAATTGAAACTCGGGTGATTCGAAAAGAGTTTAGAGGAGGAGAAAATAAGGAAGAACTTAAATTCAAGTATGATTTAATTACGACTCATACAGCTAGAAGAAGTTTTGCTACTAATGCATATTTAGCAGGTGTACCTACACTTAGTATTATGAAATTGACAGGGCATACCACAGAAAGTTCCTTTATGAAGTATATCAAAGTATCTCAAGAACTAAATGCAGAGTTGTTAAGTGATCATCCATTTTTTAAATAGTATAATATGAATCAAGAAGAAAAATTTGAGCGTCATTTGAATAATTTTTTTAATACTATTTATGAAATTTGTAAATCCAATAATTACGACTATATAAAAAGTTATAGTATACCTCATGGGCTAACGGATATTGAAAAGTTCGAGAAAGCAAATGCTGATTCTGATCTTCGGAGAAAGTATTTGGAGTATTTAAAAAGTATCTTTAATGAAGCCTTTAGCTTAATTGAGAGTAAAAGTGAATGGGAGGAAAATAAACAAATGTTGAAGGATTTAGAGACAAGAGTGTATAAGATGTTTTCTGATGTAAAATTAGAGAAGGAGTTAGTTTTATCTGCTGAAGAGAAGGTTCTTTTGTTAGATTATTTAGGAGTACTTCAGTATTTGAATACGGAAGGATATAGTCAAAAGACTCAGTATCAATTATTAGCTAAAATTTTAGATAGAAGTGAGGTAAACATAAAAAAAGCGATAAGTAATGTTGGAGGGCTTGTTAAAGAAAAAGAAGGCGTTAAAAACCGTAACAGTTTAAACAAGTTGAAAACAATCGTTGAGAATACAAAAGGGAAAACACCTTTAGATAAAATTCTGGCTGATCTAGATAGATTAGATAAAAAATAGAAAAAAAGGGGTAGTGTCTTCTTGCTACCCTGTTTTAAACTATTCCTTCATTTGCTCCATAATTAAACTTCAAAAATTATGGAAAATATTGTTTTTACTAATATCCCAGTAGATGTCCTTGTTGAAAAGATAACAACCGTTTTAGAGGATAAATTTAATTCTCACTCTGCAAAAGCTGTAAACATTACAGAAAACAATACTTTATTGACACGTCAAGATGTAGCGCAATTATTGCGTATTTCGTTGCCCACATTAAATACCTATACGAAAGACGGTAAACTTAAGGCGTACCGAATAGGGGGAAGAGTACTTTATAAAAAAGCAGAAGTTGAATCTATGTTGAAGGAAGTTACCTCAACAAAATATAAACGCAAAGACCTTTATCTATAGTAAGGTGAACTTATATACAGTTTCTGGTATGGTTGGCTTTTGTATAGATACAATAAAACTCTTTTTGAGTTGGGAGGGGATAGAAGATGATTTTGATTATGAACGCTTTGCTAAAAAGACAAATAGTAGAGTAAATGATAGAGGAAGATATAAAGAATGGAGTAAAGGTTATTACAAGAACTTTAGAATCAATTATAATCCTGAATATGGTATCTCTTTGATAGGAAGCATTTCAAATTTCGTTAAAGGAAAATTGAAGTTGCTTAGCTATGTTGAGCTTAAAGATGGAATAGAAATGTTAGGTCAAGAATTGGGTTTAAATCTTCATGAAGCTAAAATAAAGCGTATTGATTTAGCCTTAAATATTGTAACAGAAGAAAATGTAGAAGTATATTCTAAGATGCTTTTTCTTGATCTTTCTCGATTTAAACGGTTTGAGCAAGATACAGGGATCAGATTTGAATCGAAACAAATACAAATAGTTATTTATAATAAACAGAAAGAGTTGAAGGAAAAATCAAATTTGTTTGTTGATGAAAACCTATTACGAATTGAATTTAGAGTGATTAAACGAATTTCTAATCATTTTGGAATAAAAGAGATGATAGTGAATAATTTGTATGAGGTTGATAACTATCTAAAGTTACTTGATAAGTTTAAATCTAATTTTTTAAAGATTAAGGTTTTAAAATCTTTAGGTAGTATAGAAGAGGTAGGTAATATTACACCAAGAGACTTGAGCAAATGTTTGCAGACTATTGGGGCATTTTGTTTGGAAAAAAGTTCAGGAAATGTTTTTGATATTATTGAAGGATGGGATAAACAAGGCAAATTTAAGTATCCTAATAGCAAAGCTAGGTGTAGAGCGCTTTTTAAAGAATTATTAACTAGTAAAGATCTTGATAAGGCTCATCCATTGGTTGACGAAATAAAAAAGAAGGTGATAGAATCATTTCAAAAAGAAGTAAAGGACGTAAAAGAGAGAAGTATATGAGAAAGTCTGTCGCTAGTGTAGTGTTAGAGCGAGTTGAGGAGGTCTCAGAGATGCTGATTAAAGGCTGTAGTCGAGGAGATATACTTCAATATGCTTCAGCAAAATGGAATATTTCAAGTAGGCAAATTGATGCTTATATAAGTAAAGCGAGAATGCTGATTGAAAAAACGGTTGAGAAAAGAGTTGAATTTGACTATGCAAAGGCTATAAGACGTTATGAAAGATTGTATTGTATAGCTATTGATGAACAAGATTATAGGTTGGCTCTTTCTGTTAATAAAGAGTTGACTGTTTTACAAGGTTTAAATAAGACTCAAATAGAACATTCAGGAAATGTTGAATTTATTTGTAATATCCCCAATTAATATAAAAAATATGAAAGATAAAAAAGACGACTGTGATTTTTACAGAAACTATATAAACGTAGAAGGAGAATTGAAAAGGGTTTGTGTTAAAGACTATTGTCTCTGTGATGATGTTTTTGTTTATGATGAAGACCGCAACAAAAGATATCAAGAAGCCAAAAATAATGATCAAGCTGGTTCAGGAATTTTCTTTAATAAATGAAAGTAGATTTTTCTAATTATTATCAACCTAAACCTAAGCAGATTGAAGCTCATAAATGTAGAGCCAAGTATGTGCTGTTTGGAGGAGCTATGGGTGGAGGAAAAAGCTGGTTTTTATGTGCGGAGGCGATAAAACAAGCAATGAAGTTTAAAGGAAATCGTTTAGTGATTGTTCGAAAAGAGTTATCAGTATTGAGAAGAACGACCTTAGTAACCTTTCTTTCTATTTGCCCTAAGGAGATTATCACTAGCTTTAATCAAACTAGTCTTGAAGTTAATTTTGTCAATGGATCAACACTCACTTTTATTGACGCTAATATTTCAAAAGATCCAATGCTTCAAAAAATTAAAGGGCTTGAGATAGGATGGTTCGGCATTGACGAAGCGAATGAAGTTAGTGTTGAGGTTTATAGCCTATTAAAAACGCGTCTCCGTTGGATATTACCCAATAAAGAAACACCTCAATACGAAGGGAGATTAACTAGTAATCCTGAGCCTTGTTGGCTGATACCTGTTTTCATTCAATCTGCTAATGTTGATGAGGTGTATATTCAAAGTCTAACAACGGATAATTATGACGAGCATAGCGAATATGTTCTCAATCTTAAAGAAGCGTTTAAGGATAACCCCAACCTTTTAAGAAAATACCTTTATGCGGATTGGAGCTTGGTCGACACCATAAATCAATTAATTCCAAGTGAGGCTATTCTAAAAGCCTCAATTAAAGTAAAAGGATTACAAGTTACCTCCTTGGGTGTAGATGTTGCGCGTTATGGCGATGATAAAACGGTGTTTACAGTTCTGAAAGACGGTAATATAGAATTAATTGAGAGCTATCCACAAACAGCTCTTACAGAAGTTACTACTAGAACAATACAACTTATTCATGAGTATAATATAGATCCAGATTATGTAGGGATTGATGCGGTAGGAGTCGGAGCAGGAGTTGTAGATAGCTTAAAAATGCAAGGATATGATGTAATTGAAATACAAGGAGGGGCAAAACCAGAAGAAAGCCTCTACGATGAAGCTTTTAAACCTTACAATCTTCGCTCACAAATGTATTATGAGCTTCGTAAAGACATTATTGAAGGGCAGGTAGGGAATTTGATTAATGAAGGATTGAAATTAGAACTACAGGCGTTAAAATATGAAATTTACTCAGATAGAACAGTTAAGGTAGCAAGTAAGGATGCTATTAAAAAATTGTTAGGGAGAAGCCCTGATTTTGCGGATAGTTTGGTATATGCTAATTGGGTAAAAAATTACAGAGGTGATGGAGTGAGGTTCTTTTTGCCATTTAGTTCTGGAAGGTGATAATTGTTTTAGTAAAAAAGAAATCTTTGCAGAATAAGCATAAACTATAGTTTCTAGTAATTAATTCAGATTGAGTAGCGTATCAAATTAAAGTAAAATAAAGCAACTTTATTAACTTCTTTATGAGAGCTGTAATAGAAAGCTCTTCAAAGTGATCAATTTTAGAAGATAAAATAAAAATAAGTTATCTTTACAAAAAAATACAAAGAGTATGATTTAATATAGATTTTACATATAAAATAATCTGATTATCCGTTTATGCACCTGTTATATTCGCAATTACTAGTCTGTCAAAGAGTTTGTCTCCAAAATACCGTCTGT
>NZ_JBMVQX010000012.1:0-85928 GCF_050522745.1 Myroides sp. C15-4
TAACGCGTTTTATCATAGAAAGTTTTTTTGGCGTTTGGCTTTTTTGTTGGGGCGCGGTTTGTTTGTTGCGCGGTTTGTTTGTTGCGCGGTTTGCTCGTTGCGCGGTTCTTGAAGGCGCGGTTCTTGAAGGCGCGGTTTGCTCGTCGTGAGGTTCGCACGTCTTAAGGTTCTTTGCGTGATTCAATACTAAGGAAGATTCTTCCTTATACAGAAAAAATACTCCCTATATATAATAGAGAAGAAATTTACTTCTTACAGATACATCAAAACAAACCGCGCGAACCGAGCGAAAAACAAACCATAAAAAAAGAGCGCTTTCGCGCTCCTTTTTTTATCAACTTAAATTGTATCAATTAAAAAATCAACAACGGTGCTATAAATCCAACACTTAATCGACCTGTATTATAGTTCTCTTGACCTAAATGTTCTTTAGCGTAGCTCGAATAATTATAATATCTACCTACATAAGAAGCATAAAAGCGAATATTCATATTTTTGAATGGTAAATATTCTACCGTTGGAATAAATCCATAGCTTGAACGAATATGGCTTACCCCGCTATTTTCAGATACTAAATTTTTGGCATAGGCATTATTATTCATTAAAGTCAGGGTAACATTTACTTTTGGAGCAATCAAATACTCTGCTTTGATCCAGTTTTCTAAATACGATACATCTTGTTGTGCAACGACATTGTCTCCTGTCATCATTCCTGTAATAATTCCTTTTCGATCTAATCCTTCGTTGCTGTATTTTAGATCATACATCAACTTAAATCGACCATCTTGGTATTTATTACCAATGGAATAATAATTCATTCCTCTATTTTTCGCTTCTTGGAAGTAGCTGTAACTATAAATGGTTTCAAATTTTCCATCAAAGAAGCTACCTCTCCAATTGGTTACAATCGCCATTGGTGCTTTTGCTTTTTCAATTCCCTCTGGCATTTGTCCTTTATATACATCTTCAAAATCAGAAACGCGCGAATTGAGCACTTGTAATCCGAAAGAGTGATTTTTGGATACTTGGTGTGTCAAGCCAACTCCTGTTAAGAAGTTATCCGCATATTCCAAGATATCGTTGTATTCTAAGATATCGATTGGATTAAGATCAAATTCAAATCCCCCCCAATCTGCACTCATCTTACCGAGGTTCAATTGTGTTTTAGGAGATAAGGAAACGCCAATGAACGCCATATCTGTTGCTCTACTAATATTATCTCTACTTCCGGGGTCTGTACTTTTAGTATAGCGATCTCTGAATCTAAAATACACTTTCTCGTGAATTTTACCTTTAATTTCTAATCGGAATTGATTATTACTAAAGGTTGATTCTTGGAATTTACCATCTTGAAAAAGATTGTCATTGGCAAAACGCATATTAAAAATCATATCGACGTTTTTCAACAGATCAATTTTCTCAACTGGGAGTAGCGGTTTCGATAACGTATCCGCGGTCGTTTGTGTTTCTTGTGCAACCATTCCTACTTGCACAAGTAGGGCGAGAAATAATAAGGTTTTTTTCATAGCTCAATATATTAAGGGGAGTGTACCTTACAGTAGAAAGGAGCCCAACAAGAAGCCTGCTGCAATAGCAACGGTAATAGCGACTAAACCAGGGATCATAAAACTGTGGTTCACTACAAATTTTCCAATTTTTGTACTTCCTGTACGATCAAAATTGATCGCTGCTAATAAAGTAGGATAACCTGGCAGCACGAAATCTGCATTTACAGCGGGGAAGATTGCAATTAACGCCGGGTTAGAAACGCCCAACGCCATACCTAAAGGCATCATTGTTTTTGTTGTTGCGGCTTGACTAAACATCAAGGCTCCTAATACAAATACAGCGATAGCAAAAGTCCATGGGTATAAGGTTACGATTTCACTTAAGAAACCTTTGATTGCTACCTCGTTGTGTGACATAAACGTTGCACTCATCCAAACCACACCAAAAACGGATACAACCGCTGTTGCCATAGAGGAGAATAAGCTCACTTTAGTTACACTGATTGCACTTGTTTTCGTAATCAACATCATCAAGGCTGATGCAGATAGTGTAATCATACTAATAACACTTACCATTTGTAGCTCTCCATTGGCTTTAACAACCAAACTAGCTGCCCCTGGTTCAAACTGAGGTAACAATTGCGGAAAAGCTCCTGCTACAACAATTAATAAAACCGCAATGGCAAAAATAATCACGGATGTTTTTGCTCCTTTTTTTAACGGCAATTGATTTCCACATGCATCTTCATCGGCATCTAAGCTCTTGGCAAATTCAGGATCTTTCATCTTTTCTAAAAAGATTGGATCATCTTTTAACTCTTTTCCTTTGCGCAACACCACCAGACAAGTAATTAGTATTCCGATTAAACAAGCGGGTATACACACTTTCATGATATCTATTAACGCACCTGGGTAGGCGAGAATTGATGCTCCAGCAAATGCGGCCGTGGCAGCACTCATCGGGCTTCCTGTAATAGCCAAATGGGATGCAATCACCGATACACTTAAGGGACGCTCGGGTCTAATTCTCTTTTTTGTAGCTACCTCAGCAATAATAGGAAGCAATGAATAGAGCAAGTGAGCTGTTCCAGCGAACAGACAAAAGAAATACACCGTAAATGGCGCAATAAAAACAATATTAGAAGGGTTACTACGAATTACTTTCTCTGCTAATCGAACTAAATAGTCTAATCCCCCACAGGCTTGCAAGGTAGCTGCTGTAGAAACAATAGCCATAATAACCAACATCACATCAATAGGGGGATCTCCTGGTTTCATCTGAAAGACGAACACAAAGATTAACAACCCCACCATTCCCATCACACCTAATCCTATTCCCTTCATTTGGGAACCGATTAATATCATAGCAATTAAAATTGCGAACTGAATCAATAACATAACATCTAATTTACTGTCATCAAGCTCATCATTAGGTACAAAAAAGGGAGCGAACAACTAATTTATTCTATACGCTCCCCCCTTTATGTTTCCTTTTGATGTACTCAACAGGAGTTAATAGTTAAAGAATATCTCTTGTAATTCTTGTTGATTGTTTGTCTTAGTAAGAGCTAGCATCAATAAAACGCGAGCTTTCTGTGGATTCAAATCATCTGCAACGACAAAACCAAGGGCTTGATCATCAACTTCATTGAATAAGGTTACTCTTCCTGAACCTGCACGGGCAGATCGACAAACAGCAATTCCCTTTTTCGCTGCACGCTCTAACGCCTCTCCTACAGGGGCATTAAAGTTTCCATTCCCCATTCCTGCGTATACAATTCCTTTTACTCCTTCTTCTATAGCCGTAGTAACAGCTCTTGGACTCGCATCAGCATAACCGTATACAATTTCCACTTGGGGTAGTTTTGTCAATCCTTTCACATTGAACTTTTGTTCAGGTGAGCGCAATGTTTTATAGTAGTAATTCACTTTTCCATCATAGATCAATCCAATAGGTCCAAAGTTTCTCGATTTGAACGTAGCCATATTAGTTGTTACGGTTTTGGTTACATCACGAGCGGCGTATACCTCTTCATTCATAGCCGTTACTACACCAACTTCTTTACTATTTGGAGAAGCTGCTACCATCACAGCATCCAATAAATTGCGGTTTCCGTCTTGACTCATCGCCGTAGAAGGGCGCATTGCACCAACTAGTACCACAGGTTTTGTAGAATTAACCGTTAATTCCAAGAAATACGCTGTTTCTTCTTGTGTATCCGTACCATGAGTTACCACTACTCCATCCGCTTCATTTTTTTCAAAAATCTCGTTGATGCGATTACTCAATTTCAACCAAGTCTCAACATTCATATCTTGACTTCCAATTTGAGCCACTTGCTCTCCTTTGATTTTGGCCACATTGTGCATTTCGGGAACAGCGTTCAACAAATCATCGATGGGAACTTTACCTGCGGTATAAGCAGCCTTCGTTGATGATTCACCAGCACCGGCAATTGTACCTCCAGTTGCCAAGATGATGACGCGAGGTAATTCCTTGTTTGATTGATTATTTTTCTTTGGTTGTGCTTGAACTTGAAACACAAGTAAAAAGACAACCAAAACATTTAGGACCTTTTTCATATTATCGTGTGATTTTAGTTTAGGATACAATTAATTTTGGATGAATTAAGTTTTCTAATGAATAAACCTCATCCCATTTTGCCTGTGTAATCAACTTGCGTTCTTCCACAACAATTTGGTGCACACTTTTACCAGATAATAAAGCTTCGCCTGCAACACTAGCACAAGCTTCATAGCCTAGAATAGGATTTAGTTGTGTTACGATTCCAATACTGTTCATGACCAAGTTGGCACAATGTTCTTCATTGGCTGTAATTCCTACAATACATTTTTCAATCAGTGTATTTAAGCTATTGCCTAAGTATTCTAAAGAGGTAAACAGTGCAAAACCAATAACAGGTTCCATTACATTTAATTGAAGTTGACCTGCTTCTGCGGCCATTGTCACTGTTAGATCTTGTCCAATAACATAAAAACACGTTTGGTTTACTACTTCAGGAATTACTGGATTTACTTTTCCAGGCATAATAGAAGAACCCGGTTGACGTGCAGGAAGATTGATCTCATTTAATCCCGTACGCGGACCTGAACTCAACAAACGCAAATCATTACATATTTTTGATATTTTGATTGCAGCACGTTTTACTGTACCCATAATTTGCACATAAGCACCTGTATCACTTGTTGCTTCGATCAAATCTGGAGATAATACCAACGGCAATCCCGTTTCTTTAGCCAAGTACTTCACACATAATTCAGGATATGCTTCAGGAGCATTCACTTTAGTTCCAATTGCCGTAGCTCCCATATTTACTTCAAGGATGAGGCGTTGTGCTTCGCGCAGGCGCAATAAGTCTTCTCCTACGGTTGTTGCAAAAGCGTGAAACTCTTGACCTAACGTCATCGGAACCGCGTCTTGCAATTGGGTACGTCCCATTTTTAGCACATTTTTAAATTGCTCCCCTTTGGTTGCAAAGGCTTTTTCTAAATTGGCAATAATTTGACAAAAACCGTCCAATTTATAGTACAAGGCCAAGCGAAAAGCTGTTGGGTATGCATCGTTTGTAGATTGAGAACAGTTTACGTGATTATTAGGATGCACGTATTGGTATTCTCCTTTTTTGTGTCCAAGGTATTCCAAGGCAACATTGGCAATTACTTCATTGGCATTCATGTTTACTGAAGTTCCTGCTCCACCCTGGATTAAATCACTGACAAACTGATCGTCGTATTTTCCTGCTATTACTTGATCACAAGCGAAACAGATTGCCTCAGCAATTTTTGCATCTAACACTCCACAGTCTCTATTTGCTAATGCAGCTGCTTTTTTTACTTCGCCTAAAGCCTTGATTAATCCTTTTTCGTGATTAAGGGTAATCCCTGTAATAGTGAAATTCTCAACTGCACGAAATGTTTGAACACCGTAATATTTGTCATTTGGAATATCTAATTCGCCTAAAAAATCGTGTTCTCTTCTTGTATCTTTCATATGCTTTAAAATTTTATTATTATGGTAAATACTTTATCTTATTTCTATTCGCATGCTATGCTTTATTTTATACATCAAAAATAATGCTACAAAAAAAAATCTTGTATGACAAAATCACATTGAATATTTTATTTTTTTTTCATATATTAATGAAACCACCTCTTGTTTATTAAATAAACCTTAATAAAAGCTGTTTTTCTTTTTAACAAAAAACAAAATCATTAGAACTATTCTCAAATCAATCTTCTTATATATTAAAAACCTTAAAAATAACAATAATTAACAATCAAATATATAAAAATTTAGTGTTAGTATTTAATTTTAGCATCTATATTTTAAAAAAATCATAATATTACCTTTATCCATACTAAAGGTTGTTTTTTTTGCATTTTTACATCTTAAAATCTAATTTCCATTTTGATTTATTACTTATTTTTAGCCCAAGCGGTTCTAAATCAAAAAAAATAGCGCAAAAAAAAACCTCATTGTATATGAGGTTTCTATTTTATAGCCTAAATCGGGTGGTAACTTGGCCCAATCGTTTCGAAAAAGTATTCATTAAGGTAGAATAATCCATTATTATTCCGAGTATTTCAAATGCGCGATCTTGTTCTACGCCTCCAAGTTTACTTTTATACTTCTCAATAATTGAATTTACTAAATGCATCCGAAGGGTTAGGATCGTTTCTGTAGTATATTGGGCAATCCCATCTTTTTTTTGCTTGACAAAAATATTTTGCGATTCCCATTTATGTAGGTTCTCCTTTTCTTCTTCCATGAGAATGGTTGTCACTTGTCCGGATAATTCACTATCTAAACGTTTGAGGTAATCTTCCAAACTCCACGCATTGTTGTGGTAGAAAGTCATAATATCCGCATAAAGTCGTTTGAAAACGGGATTGGTCAACTGCACTTCATCCTCTTGCAAGCTTAGATAGATCCGCTCGTATACCTTTTGTACGATTTTATGCTCCACCTCTACAATTTCGTCATCTTCATTGGTTTCAAAAACGAGCTCGACAAATTGTTCTTCTTCATTGCCATACAACAACAGGATTTCAATGATGCGCTGTTCCAAAAGATAAAGTGCATCGACTGTACTTTCTTCTGGCTTTTTTTCTGCATGTACCACTTCCATCTGTCGACGCTCCTGGGTGAACTTTTTATTGGCGTCTGCGACCTCCTTCTTACTTATTTGTGCAAGTGAAGTAAAAATCACTTCTTCCGAGATATCCATGATTCTCGAACACTCTTGAATGTAGATTTCCCTTTTAATAGGATCGGGTATTTTTGAAATACTCGTCACCATATCGCGAATAATCTCCGCTTTTTTAATGGGATCTCCTTTTGATTCTATCATCAAAGCATTGGCTTTGAAACGAATAAAATCAGTTGCATTTTCCTCAAAATAGGTTTCTAATTCTTCAAGGGTGTGTTTACGTGCAAAGCTATCGGGATCTTCTCCATCAGGAAGGGGACAAATACGCACATTCATTCCAGCTTCGAGAATTAAGTCAACGCCTCGAAAAGAAGCTCTAATTCCCGCCGCATCACCATCAAAAAGCATGGTAATGTTTTGGGTCAATCGACTGATTAATCGAATTTGGTCAGGAGTCAAGGCTGTTCCTGAAGAAGCCACTACGTTTTTCACTCCAGTTTGGTGCATTTGGATGACATCCGTATAGCCCTCCACTAGATAACAGTTGTCTTTTTTCGCTATTTCCTGCTTGGCATGTGCGATACCATACAACACCTTACTCTTGTGGTAAATATCGCTTTCGGGGGAATTGAGGTATTTGGCCGCTTTTTTATCATTGGTCAAAATACGTCCACCAAAGCCCAATACCCTACCTGACATGCTTTGAATAGGAAACATGACGCGCCCTTTGAATCGATCAAAGCGCTTGTCATCCTTGACGATAGTCAATCCTGTTTTTTCCAAGTATTCGAGCGAGTAGCCTTTTTTTAAGGCCTCTTCGGTAAAGGCATCCCATTTATCTGGAGAATATCCCAAGCCAAAGGCCTTAATGGTATCGGAGGTAAACCCTCTTTCTTTGAAATAGGACAACCCAATGGCTCTTCCTTCTTCCGTATTAGATAACGTATCTTCAAAATAGGTCTTGGCGAATTCTGATACGATAAACATACTTTCCTTTTCATTCAGCTGTTCTTTCTCTGCATCAGTCTGTTCCGTTTCCTCTATTTCGATTCCGTATTTTCGCGCTAAATAGCGGATAGCTTCTGGATAAGAGAAATGTTCATGCTCCATCAAAAAGGTAATGGCATTTCCACCTTTACCTGAACTAAAGTCTTTCCAAATTTGCTTTACAGGGGATACCATAAAAGAAGGTGTCTTTTCATTGACGAAAGGACTCAACCCCCTGTAATTGGCTCCTGCTTTTTTTAAATTGACAAAGTCGCCAATTACCTCCTCTACACGAGCCGTATCGAAAACAGTATCAATGGTACTTTTGGAAATCATAGTTTATATTTGTTCCACAAAGATAAAAAAAGAAGTTGCTTTATGGTAAAAACAACTTCTTTAGATTTGTAAATGATTATTGTTGACTTCTTTCTTCTAGTGCTCGGAGGATGGCTTCTTCTCTTTTGGACAATAGTCGACTATTTTGATTTTTCCAAAATTCGGTTTGATAATGACTTTCCAATGAAAAAAGACTCATTCTCCTCAGTTTATCTATTGGGGGAATCGCTACATTTTTTTCAATTTGATTCACTTGTACCTCTCTTAACCTATTAATTCTATTAGTTCCCCATTTTTTGCGTATCAACTCAATATCCGACTGAGCTGATTTATAGAACAAGAAATACTGATCTCCTTGTCTGTGATACACCCCTTGCCAAACAAAATCATGGATATAGGCTTTTGCAATGAGAAAATTATGCACATTTCGATTTTTTTCATACGGTTTAGACAACCCCATTTTATATTCGAGCAAATAGTGTTGATCCGCTGTAAAAACAACATAACCTTCATAATATTTCCATCCCTTTAAATTTTCTTTTGGTGCAAACTCAACGACAATTGTTTCTTCTCCATTGATTCCAATCTTCTTTCTAGTTACAAAATCGTAGGTATCTTGTTGTTCCAAAATATTTTTTACTTTTTCAATATTGTTCTCATCGGTAAGAAACGTCCTTATATCACCTTCACCCATCGTATTCATTATTTCCTCCAAACCAACATCTTCACGACCCTTTGGCGAATAAAAAACTCGATTTTGTTTCACTTCAATTTTAGGTGTTTTCGTTGGTTTTTCAATATAGTAATCGACTAACCCATCTGCTACATTACTCAACGTTTCATTGACCATATTAAATTCTCTTGAATACGTTCGATACACGTCTCCTTTCTCAACGTAATTGTTTGCTTTTTGTAAGGCGGAACTGAAAACAATAGCTAATGGTTTAGCAAACAGGACAATTTCCTCTAAATTTTTATTGATCAGATCAAGTTCAATTAACCTGGCAGTCGTTGTACTCACCTCTTTTACATGGTAATTCATCTGACTAAACCATAGAGATTCTACCTGATTGTCTATTGTTAATTCAAAATTACCTTCATCATTGGTCAAGGTATAACTCATTCCATCAGCGGTACTAATAACAACTCCCTCAATTCCCTTTTGAGAATGACGATCAACGACTGTTCCATTCAGTACGTGGGTTTGTGCCTGAAGCCCAAACACACTTCCAAGAAAAATTAAAAAGGCGCTATAAACTTGTATCGTTTTACTCATATTATTCGGATTTAGTTAGCAGTACGCATCAAAAAAGACCACCTAGTTTGTTTGCTGTACCATTTCTAGTGTTTTCAACGTATTTTGTTCTCTTGCTGTAAGCAATCGAATATTTCTATTTTTCCAGAACTCGGTTTGGTAATTGCTTTGTCTTCCAAAAAGATTTAATTCCTTTTCCAACTTAGGTGGGAGCGTTTCATTTTTACTGATGTTGTTTACCACCAGCTCTTCCAAGATAACGATGTTATTATTGCCCAATAATTTACTTCTCAAATCGATATTACTATAAATGGCCACATAGGACAACTGGTAGTCTTCTAAATACTTACGATAGATTCCACAGTATTCCATATCTTGGAAAAACATTCGAGCAAAAATCATAGGAAGTTCTACTCGTTTGTGCTTATAACTTTCTGCCAAAGCATAGCGATACGACAATAAATACTCTTGGTCAGCTGTAAACACCATATGCCCCTTGTAATACTGCCATCCTTTTAAGTTTTCTTTTGGATGAAACTCAACGACAATTGTTTCTTCTCCTCGAATTCCCTTTTGTTTTTTTATTACATATTCATAGTCCTTTTCTCGCTTTAATATGGTTTGAAGATCGCGTACGCGCTGTTTATCTCCAATAGCGTAGCGCAAACCCTCCACCCCTATTACATTGAGCATCTCGTCTAAATTATCTTCACTACTTACCTCTGTTTTAGCCGTTAGAACTCGATTTTGCTTGACATTAATTAAAGGGTGTTTTTTGGGATTTTCAATATAAAAATCCACAAGGCCGTCGGCTACATTACTTAGATCGTCATTGATTAGATTAAATGCTCTAACGTAGGTTTGATAGCGATCTCCTTGTTCCACGGCTTGCGTCACTCGTTCTAATGCAGAGCCAAAAACCGTTTTCAGGGGTTTAGTCAGCACTATAATTTCTTCTAGTTCGTTGCTTCTCGCCTCTAATTCAATTAACATGGCTGCTTGGGTACTTACCGCTTTGACCTCATAGTTGATTTGGCTAAACCAAACTGAGGCTACTTGTTCACTTACCTCCAATACAAAATCTCCTTCGCTATTGGTCAATGTAAAATCAGTGCCCTCAGGAGTACTCACCATGACGCCCTCAATTCCCATTCGAGATTGACGATCCATAACTGTTCCTTTCAATACTTGGGTTTGAGCCTGAAGTCCAAGCAAGCTCCCAAGAAAAACGAACAAGACGCTATAAAGTTGTATACTTTTTCTCATAATTCTCCTATTTAGATATCTAATCGTATGGCGAAAGACCATATATTTTGTTTGATACTGTTGTGTTTAAAAAGGGGGGTTAACTCGTATTGGAACTGCAAGGACCAAGCGCGGTATCCAAAATAAGCGCCAACACCGTATCGCACGCGATTAATACCCAAGTTGCCTTTTTCATCCACGCGGTACTCTACTCCATCTTCTCGGTAGCGATACACTTGATGTCCTTTGCTGTCTTTGTCATCGACATTTACAAAAGCACCAATTCCCCCCCGCCAAGACTCTTCACTTCTAAAATACTTTTTTCCTGTTTTTTCATCGATCACGGGTTTTGACCAGTCAAACTCTAGGTAAATAGGCACTTGAATACTTCCAACTGTTAATCTTGCTTTTCGCAGGTTTTTTTCGTGCTCTACCAAGATCGTTTCTCCGTTTTCTACTGTAAAATAACGGTGACCCGTTGATTTTAAGTTACTGTAAGTCCAGCCAATCCCATAGCGCAGATACAGGAAACTTTTGTTTTTTTCTAGGCGTGTTTTCAAATAAAACCCTCCTTGAATCAGATTAGAAGGAATATAGCGTATTTCCGAATTGGCAAATGCTCCCTCCGTCTCCAAATTGCTTATTCCATAAGCCAAGCTTAAACGAAAAGTGGTTCGCTTTTCACTGGTCATTTTTTCGCCTTTCTTCTCATAGTTAAACGGCCTTTCTATCAAAATATCAGTTCCTCTTTGTCTAGTATCTGCTATTTTGAGGTATTCTCCGCTCTTCATGGCGTAATCTACCTGATTTTGTACAGCCAATGTCAGGCTATCTTGCATCAGTGCAGCCGTTCTTTCAATCTTCTCGGAGGCTTCTTTGGCATAAGCTGTCTTTAATTTTTGTCCTGCTTCTTCTGTCATCAGATCAAGATCCACTAGATTGTTAATTGAATCCACGCGAACGCGCAACTGTTCTTTTTCTCGTACGGTTGTATTTTGAATTTCAACGGCAATTTGACTTATTTTAAAGTCGAAGTCTTTTAAAGAACGATCCGTCAACGCAGGAAGAGCTTCGTTTTCCATGGCTTTAGGGTCTTGTTCTTTTCCTTTCACTTGTGCCTGGCTTATTGGTACAACAAAAAAACCACAACATAGTACGATCGCTCTAATTTTGTTCTTCATATTTGCTATTTGATATATCTGCTACAAATTTTTTGGCTGATTCCCTCATTTTCATCAATTTGGTATCTCTGTACTCAATTTCAATTTCACCTTCTACTTGCTTTAAAAGGTTATTGCTATTGACAATCACCTTTGTTGGTGTTTTTTGTATTTGAAGTTCTTCCTTGAGCAAGGCCTCCACTTCTTCTGTATTTGATACTTCTGGTATTTTTAGTTCTACTGCTATTGGATTTAGCTGTTGAACGAGTACATGACGTTCTTCAAACACAGGTTCCTTTATCGGTACTGATTGCTTTGGAACGGCTTGTTCAACAGCAGTCTTTTCTACTTCTAAGGCTGGTTGTTCCTCCATCACAACCTGTTGCACTTCCACTGGACGATACACGGGTGTACTTTCGATTGTATTGGAAGGCTCCAACTGCATCATGACGATTACTCCAAGCCCTCCAACCAGCAGACAAGCGGCAATAGACATCCATTTTCTATAGGCTAATTTCTTGACCTTTTTCTCTTGGCCATCCAACTGTTGGGCTAATTTATCCCAAGCAGTTGTAGAAGGAGTAATGCTTCGATCATCCACCTTCTTTTTCCATTCCTGTTCTATTTTACGCCATTCCATATGCCTTGATTCTTTAAATTTCTTAACTGTTGTTGTAATATTTTTCTCGCTTGTGCGAGTTGTGATTTGGAAGTTCCTTCCTTAATTTGAAGCATTTTTGCGATCTCTTGATGTTTATATCCTTCCATAACATATAAATTGAATATCATTTTACACCCTTCGGGTAATTGATCGATCAAAAGTTGAATTGCCTCTACTGAAAGATCACAATCTTCTTCGCTTCCTTCTTCTAGGGGATAGTTTCTATCCTCATCAAAATACGTCAACTTCTTTTGTGCTCGTAAAAAAGAAATGGACTCATTGACCATGATGCGTCTAATCCACCCTTCAAAACTACCTTGATTCTCGTATTGATCCATACGCGTAAATACCTTCATAAAGGCGGTGACCATCACATCTTCAGCGAAGTGTAAATCTGCAATGTATTGCCTACATACGCTTAGCATCTTGCCTGACAACAATTGGTATACCTCTTGCTGGGCTATCCGCTTTTCACGTCGCAGGTCATCAATGTAGTCCTCTACTTTTTTAGGATATAGTCGTATCAATTTCATTTTTAGTTTGGCTTCGCTAATTTAAACATTCAAAAATGCGTTTTTAAATTAAATTAAGTTAAAAAATGAAGTGCAAAAGATACAGCTAGCTGTATCATTCCTATAATAAACAGTACTAATCCTTTCATGCGGCGGCGATTTATTGGTTGATCTATTACATAGACGCAAGGAGGAGTAAAAGGTTGGGATGAAAACTAAACTTTTTTTATTTTCCGTCTCTTTTTAGGTAGAGTATAGAGCGAAAGAAAAACAAGAAAGCCCCATAAATGGGGCTTTCTGTACAATTTAAAATGAGTTGGTTTGATTTAAAATCGGTAACCAACGGAAATAAAATACATCGTTGATTTGGTTACTTTTTGTGTGTTTATTTTAGAGAGGTCGGACATTGCTTGTAGTCCACCTTTAATCTCCAAGTGATTAGACATCTTGTAAGATACACCAATTCTTCCTATAAATCCAAAATTCCAACCAACATTTTTATCTATCGTTGTTAAATCTGTTGTTTTTTCTTTTGAATTAAGTAAATGTCCTGCATATCCACCAAAATCGAGTTGGAAATTTAATTTGTCCACCCCAGCTTTTCTAAACAACGGATACGTAGTTGTAATTCCAAATGGGATAAATATATATTGATTTTTCAAAAACGTAGACTGTCCATCAACCACGCGATTGGCATGCAGTTCATACGTTCCCAAACCGGTATACACGCCAAAGCCCTTCCACTTGACATCAAATTCTAGCGATACGCCATCTCGGACAAAGCTATTTTGATCGACATGTCCCTTTTGTTCTAACAGGGCATTTCCATTAAAAAGATAGGCCGATATACCAAAATCGGGTTTCTTATTTTCTTGTTCTTGTGCCATAGTTAAGGTACCTATAGCTAAGAAAAGAGAAGTGATTACTTTTTTCATCTTTTGTTGTCTTAAGGTTGTTCTACTGTATAGACGCAACAAGAGACAAAAGGTTGTAAACAAAAAGAAAGAAATCTATTTTTTTCGTTCAATTACGTAATTAACCATCGTAATCAGTGCTTTTTTAAAGGGCGAATCGGGAAAATCGACAAGTAAAGCGAGCGCCTCTTCTTGATAAGCGATCATTTTTTGCGTGGCATAGGTCAACCCACCTGCTTCTTTCACATAGTCAATGACTTCTTTTACTCTGCGTTTATCTTCGTTATGATTTTTCACCGAATTAATTAACCACTTGCGTTTATCTTTCGATGCCGTATTGAGTGCATAAATTAAAGGCAGGGTCATTTTTTGCTCTTTGATATCAATCCCTGTTGGTTTGCCTATTGGACCATCCGTATAATCAAACAAGTCATCTTTGATTTGAAAGGCCATACCAATCACCTCACCAAATTTTCGCATTTTTTCAATCAGTTCGGTATCATCGGGTTGTACAGAGGCAGCACCTAATGCACAACAAGCAGCGATAAGCGTTGCTGTTTTTTGACGGATAATTTCGTAGTAAATATCTTCTGTAATGTCCAAACGACGAGCTTTCTCGATTTGCAGTAGTTCGCCTTCACTCATTTCACGTACAGCCACTGAAATAATGCGCAACAAATCAAAATCTCCATTGTCAATCGAGAGAAGTAAACCTTTAGAAAGAAGGTAATCACCAACTAGAACGGCAATTTTGTTTTTCCACAAGGCATTTAAAGAAAAGAAACCGCGGCGTTTATTACTGTCGTCTACCACATCATCATGTACGAGTGTTGCGGTATGAATTAATTCAATCACAGAAGCTCCTCTATAGGTACGTTCATTCACGCCGCCTTTCTGCACCATATTGGCGACTAAAAAAACAAACATCGGTCGCATTTGTTTTCCTTTTCGGTTTACGATATAGTAGGTGATTCTGTTTAATAGGGCAACTTTGGTCGCCATCGATTTGTGGAACTTCTTTTCAAAGAGTTCCATTTCAACCTTAATTGGTTCCTGTATTTGCTGTACAATATTCATTATAACCAAATTTATGACTTTTTATGTCATAGTATACAATTCAAATAAATATCTGAAAAATAAAAAGGACGTAATCGTCCTTTTGGTCGTTGTTCTTACGATTTATTCGCTAATTGTCCACAAGCTGCATCGATATCTTTTCCACGGCTTCGTCTTACCACCACGGTAATATCATTGCTTTCCAATGCTTTAATATAATTGTTTATGGCTTGTGGGTCTGCTTGTTGAAACTCTCCATCGTCAATGGGATTGTATTCAATTAGATTGACCTTACTTGGCATTTGTTTACAAAATTTAACCAAAGCATCAATAGAAGCCTTGTCGTCATTGATTCCCTTCCATACCACGTACTCAAAGGTAATTCTACTTTTTGTTTTACTATACCAATATTGTAAGGCATCACGCAGGTCTGTCAAAGGGAAACTTTTAGAAAACGGCATAATTCGATTACGCGTTTCTTCTATAGCTGAGTGCAACGAAACAGCTAATTTGAATTTCACCTGATCGTCTGCCAGCTTTCGAATCATTTTTGGAATTCCAGAAGTAGACACTGTAATGCGTTTGGGCGACATCCCCAATCCTTCATCCGACGTAATTTTATCAATAGCTGCTTGCACGTTGTTATAGTTCATCAAAGGTTCACCCATTCCCATGAATACGATATTCGAAAGCGGGCGTCCATGATTTTGACGACTTTGTTGATCAATCGTCAAGACTTGATCATAAATCTCATCGGGATTTAGATTTCGCATGCGTTTTAATCGTGCTGTTGCACAAAACTCACAATCCAAACTACATCCCACTTGAGAAGATACACAAGCAGTAGTACGGCTTTCAGTGGGAATTAAAACAGACTCCACGATTAATCCATCGTGTAACTTTACGCCATTTTTAATGGTTCCATCGGAGCTAATTTGCATATTATCCACGCGAATGTGGTTAATCACAAAGTGATCTTCCAACATTTGACGGGTCGTTTTAGCAAGATTGCTCATATCCTCAAAAGAATGGGCTCCTTTACTCCACAACCACTCGTACACCTGATTACCTCTAAATGGTTTATCTCCTTGAGAAACAAAAAAATCTCTCAATTGTTCTTTCGATAAACTACGTATGTCTTTTTTCTCTACTTGCATGCTGCAAATTTACTTTTTTTACTTGAATAATTAACGGTCCAATTTAGTTAACAAAAAAGAGTCTTGAGAACAGCGTATTTATTCTTTGCCTTATCGTATTCGATTCCATACTAATGCTCGAATATTCAACAGCGAGTAAACGAGCAAGTACAAAGAAAAAGACGGATTAAGTAGGTGTCTTCTTTGTATTTTGTTTGTGGTACGTCCATAGTGAGTCTATAGTGTCTCTATTAAAATAGCGGTTTCTAATAGACATACTATAGAGGCAGCATAGATGAATCATGGTCAAACCTATACCATGTATAGACTAAAGTCCCAAAGAGAAACCCTCCAACACCTAAAGAAAAAAGGCTATCTCGATGGAGACAGCCTCTTTTTTTTATTTATTTTGCGAGGTATCCTCCTTCAATAGGATAATATCCTCCAGTTGCAAAAGACGCTTTATCCGAAGCCAACCACAGGATGAGTTCGGCAACTTCTTCTGATGTTCCTAGACGCTGCATGGCGTGTTGGCTTTCTAAGAAGTGTTTGACTTGGGGATCCATACTCGACAAGAGTGGCGTTTCAATAAACCCTGGTCCTACAGCATTGATTCGAATTCCCTTGGTTCCATAATCCCAAGCAGCCGTTTTTGTTAATCCTACCACTCCGTGTTTGGCCGCTACATAAGCTGGTGATCCTGCAAATCCCACTTGTCCTAAAATAGATGCAATATTGATGATGCTTCCACCTCCATGATTCAACATGGCAGGAATTTGATAGCGCATGCCGTAAAAGACTCCATCAAGATTAATGGAAATTACTTTTTGCCATTCTTCAATAGCGTATTCTCCTGTTGGTGCACTAGCCCCGCCAATTCCAGCATTATTAACGGCAATATCTAATTTTCCAAAATGCTTGATAGTTTGTTTCACTAAAGCTTCATTATCTGCGGGAAGGGAAGCATTGGACTGGACAAAATGAGCGGCATCTCCTAATTGATCAGCCAATTTTGTTCCTAGCTCCACATTCAAATCTGCAATAATGACTTTGGCTCCTTCTTTAACGAAAAGTTCAACAACGGCTTTTCCAATTCCTGAAGCGCCTCCTGTTACAATAGCTACTTTATTTTCTAACATTTTCATACTTTACTTTTTTAATTTCTATTAAGTTACAAATTAAAAAAGGCAAAAGCAGTTTCCATCCTTTTTATTAACAGCTTTTTAAAACAAAAAAAAACTGCCTTACCGAAGTAAGACAGCTTTTTCATCGTATTGAGTTCTTGTCTATTTTACAAATTTTGGTTTACAAATTTTGGAAGAAATCGTTTCCTTTATCATCGGTGATAATAAAGGCAGGGAAATCTTTTACCACAATTTTGCGCACCGCTTCCATTCCCAATTCTGGAAAATCTACGACCTCAACGCTCAAGATATTTTCTTTGGCGAGGATAGCCGCTGGTCCACCGATTGATCCTAAATAGAATCCTCCGTATTTTTTACACGCATCAGTTACGGCTTGGGAGCGATTTCCTTTGGCTAACATAATCATACTTCCACCTACGGCTTGGAACGGATCCACATAGGGGTCCATGCGTCCTGCAGTAGTTGGACCGAAACTTCCTGAAGGCATTCCCTCTGGTGTTTTTGCTGGTCCGGCGTAGTAAATTGGGTGATTTTTGAAATATTCTGGCATCTCTTGGCCGTTGTCTAACATCTCTTGAATCTTCGCATGAGCGATATCACGGGCTACGATTACCGTTCCATTCAACATCACACGTGTTTTGATAGGGTGTTTGGTCAACTCTGCCAATTGTTCTTGCATTGGTTTATCTAAATCGATAATCACAGGCTCTTCTAAATGTGGAGCAACTGCAGGGAGTAATCGCGCTGGATTTTCTTCTAATTGTTCGATGAACAATCCTTCTGCGGTAATTTTAGCTTTGATGTTACGGTCAGCCGAACACGAAACCCCTAATCCTACAGGACAAGAAGCTGCGTGACGTGGTAAACGGATAACGCGAACGTCATGGGTGAAATACTTTCCACCGAATTGTGCTCCAATATGTGATTCTTGACAGATTAGCTGTAATTTTTTCTCCCACTCTAAATCGCGGAACGCTTGACCGCCCATATTTCCAGAGGTTGGTAGGTTATCGTAGTATCCTGCGGATGCTTTTTTCACTGCAGCTAGGTTGGCCTCAGCAGATGTACCACCAATCACTAACGCTAAGTGATACGGAGGACAAGCAGCAGTACCCAAATCCATGATCTTATCTTTGATAAATTCCGTCAAGTTTTTGTCGTTCAATAGGGATTTGGTCTTTTGGTACAAAAACGTTTTGTTTGCAGAACCTCCTCCTTTTGCCAAAAACAAAAACTCGTATTTTTGCCCTTGTGTCGCGTAAATATCAATTTGTGCTGGTAGGTTTGATCCTGAGTTTTTCTCTTCAAACATACTGATTGGAACGATTTGAGAATATCTCAAATTTCTCTTTTGGTAGGTATTGAAAATTCCTTTGGACAAGCTCTCTGCATCGTTCGATCCCGTATATACGTTTTCTCCTTTTTTTGCAACAACGATTGCTGTACCAGTATCCTGGCAAGAAGGCAATTGTCCTTCTACTGCTACAACCGCATTTTGCAAGAGGTTATAGGCTACAAATCGATCGTTATCTGTGGCTTCAGGATCATCTAAAATTGCTTTTAAGCTTTCTAAGTGAGCGGTTCTCAACATAAAGGAAACATCAGTCATTGCTGCTTCAGACAAAACTTCTAAAGCCTTTGGATCTACAACTAAGATTTCGCGATCCCCTAATTTCTCTATTTTTACAAAATCAGTAGAAATTTTTTTATACTTCGTATCGTCTTTTAGAATTGGATACGGATCTTGATATATAAAGTCCATTGGATAATTCGTTTATTTTTGTCCGATAAAATTACGAAATATACCAATGGAAAAACCGTAGAACGTTTCTAAATAACTCCCTGTTTATCGGGCTTTGAAACCAATACTCTGTGTTAATCTCCTTCTTTTTTTCCTGGTCTTCGTCCGTATCCTCCCATTTTCTGTACTTTTGGTTTTATTAAATAAAAACCTATGACCATTTTAAACAAAGTTGTATCCCTTGCTTTGGGTGTGTTCGCTCTCCTATTCTTTGGGCAAACCCAAGCGCAACAAATATCACTGGGGGAATCTATCTCCTTACCATCGAACATCTTAAACGAGAATAGAACAATAAACATCTACCTTCCTCCCTACTACCAACCCAATGATACGATAAAGTATCCCGTGGTTTACATTTTAGACGGTGGTGTAGAAGAAGATTTTATTCACCTAGCGGGATTGTTCCGCGTTAATTCACAACCGTGGGTTGACCGCTTTCCAGAAGCGATTGTTGTGGGAATTGAAAACACCAACCGCAGAAGGGACTTTACTTTTGCTGTACCGAATATCGACTTTTTAGACAACCTCCAGTATAGCAAGGATTTTTTTCCTCAATATGGCGGTGCTGAACCTTATGCGGCTTTCTTAGAAGGTGAATTGATTCCCTATATTGATCAACACTACAACACCACCAGTGAACGCACTGTTGTTGGTGAATCTTTAGCGGGATTAATGTCTTCTTACCTCTTAATCAAACACCCGCATGTATTCTCGAATTACGTGATTGTAAGTCCGAGTTTTTGGTGGGGGGAAGAAAAATTGTTAGACGAAACAACGGTATGTTTATTGAATAAGATTAAACACCCGGTCCATGTGTATGTGGGTCTTCCAAGCAAAGAAGAAGATGAAATGATGTACGAAGTGGGGACTCGTTTCTATTCGTTCCTTCAACAAAACCCTATGATTCACGCGACGTTTGATTATATGCCAGACGAAGTACATGCCACTGTATTACATCAAGCAACACTCAATGCGATAAAAAAAGGATTTCACAAAACCAAAACCGCACAGTAAAGCGTTCACTACTGAACAGTCTTGTACAAAAGAAAAAAACAACAAACTGGTAAACAACCCGTTACAAATAAGATAAATCATGGTATACCAATTGGATTATACAGCGAAAATGTATAATCCAATCCAACCATGAAAAAAACACTACTTTTATTTCTCTTAGGCACAACCCTCGCTATCGGTCAATCAAAGAAAGACAACTACATCAAAGAACACTTCCCATTATTACTTGAAAACTTATCTCCTGAAGATTTACAGGCCTTTAAAAGCACCATGAAGATGTCGTCCAAGGACAAGCTAAGATACATTGACTCCGATTTACTTCGAAAAGGCAGTGGGGATCAATTTGGCGTGTACTACCAAATTTTTTCTTATGATTTAACAGGTGTTCGCAATCGGATCACCATCATCGATCAGGAGAATAGAGAGATTGTTATTGAAGAAGAC
This sequence comes from Myroides sp. C15-4, assembly GCF_050522745.1. Classification (NCBI taxonomy): domain Bacteria; kingdom Pseudomonadati; phylum Bacteroidota; class Flavobacteriia; order Flavobacteriales; family Flavobacteriaceae; genus Myroides; species Myroides sp. C15-4. The sequence continues at coordinate 20,346 of NZ_JBMVQX010000012.1, forward strand.
GGAACGATCTCTTTTGACAACACTCAACCCTCAAATCTAGTTGATACAGCAATTGCTACAACTGATGTGGCTGAGTTTACGACTTTTAGCGGGCAAACCTATGATTTGCCAACGCTATTAGCTAGAGACGGGGTATTTATTATTACGTCTACGACTTGTGGGCCTTGTATGCTGGCTTATTCTGACCTGAATCAATTGGCTAGTGATCCTGCTTATCAAGGCATTCCGTTTACTGCTTTGTATATTAATTCAGCAGATAACATCAAAACCTATACAGAAGGGACTGTATACCAAAACTTTGGGCTATTAGAAACGCCTTGGGAGTTATTTACTTCGGAGGATTTAATTAAGCAATTGATTCCCAATTACAATTTGAAATCCAAAGCGGTTCCTTACGTGATGATCAAAAAGGATGATAAGGTGGTGTATTCATCGAATCGAGGAATTAAAATCGACCAAATCAAAAAGAATTTATAACAACAAAAAAAGCTTGAGTGACGAATCTACACGCAAGCTTTTTTATTTAGATGACAATAACTTGTAAAATAGGATGAATTACATGCTACGCATGTAGGCTTCCAAAGCTTCTAATTCGGTATCACTCATTTTTTTGGTGATCTCTAAATTGGCCTGCATAATAATAAATTGAGCAGGATCCACAATGGCTTCTTCTTGTCCTTTCAAGAATGAGATTAGGCTAACATCGTGTTTATCGTAAATTTCAATAATTTCTCTAATACTCGGTCCGATGACTTTCTTATCTGCCAAGTGACAAGAAGCACAGGTTCCTTTTCCTTCGAATATTTTCTTTCCAAGTGCAATTTTTTCTGCTTGGGTCATTTCGGTTGCTCCGCCGCGTTCTGATTCATATACTGGTTCAGGCATGGCTTGTTTTTCTTCTTTTTTTCCACAGGAGAATACAAGGAGGGCAACGAAAAAAGGAATCGTTTTAATGAGTGTATTGCGCATAGTGTTGTTTATTTTTTTGTTGTATCAAATGTACAAAAACAATCCTGTTTCTCTCTTTCACAAATCACTCCTTTTTATGTAAAAAAACGACATCGACTCTTGATTCAGATCGCTGTGCATCGACTAAAAACAAAAAAAGCTCAGAACAATCTGAGCTTTCTATTTTATTTATTCAGCAAGATTGCTGCTTCTTTTGCAAAATAGGTGGAGATGATACTCGCCCCTGCGCGTTTGATACAGGTTAGTTGCTCCATCATCACTAAATCGTGATCCAACCAACCTCTTTCTGCGGCTGCTTTGACCATGGCATATTCTCCGGATACATGATAAACAGAAACAGGTACGTTTACTACATCTTTTACCTCACGTACAATATCCAAATAAGCGATCCCCGGTTTTACCATCACAATATCTGCGCCTTCTTCTACGTCATATAGTGCTTCTTTAATGGCTTCTAGGCGGTTAGCATAATCCATCTGATAGGTTTTTTTATCCGTTGGAATTTCAACATCCGCTCTTGGAGCACTATCAAGTGCATCTCTAAAAGGTCCATAAAACGCGGAAGCATACTTGGCGGAATAGCTCATAATGCCCACATCCGTATAGCCCGATTGATCCAAGGCTTCACGCATGCGCAACACACGACCATCCATCATATCACTTGGTGCTACAAAATCAGCTCCAGCCTCTGCATGGGAAACACTCATTCGCATTAAAGCATCTACCGTTGCATCATTGACTACTTTTCCGTTTTCAATAATACCATCGTGCCCATAAATCGAATAGGGATCTAAGGCAACGTCAGGCATGACAATCATCCCTGGACATGCATCTTTAATCGCTTTAATCGCCGTTTGCATTAATCCATTGACATTCCATGCTTCTGTTCCTGCATTGTCTTTTAAATGATCACTCACTTTTACATAAATATTCACTGCGCGAATACCCAAAGCGTATAGTTCTTTTACCTCTTTTACCGTTAAATCTACAGATCGTCTGTAAATCCCTGGCATGGATAAAATAGGTTCTTCTACATTGGTTCCCTCTGCAATAAACATGGGAAACATAAAATCTTGTGGAGTCACAATCGTCTCTCTTACTAGACTACGAATAGACTCACTTGTTCTTAATCTTCTACCTCTTTGTAATGGAAACATATTATTTGGTTTACGGTGTACGGTTTATGGTTTACAGCTTACTATTTACTGTTATCCACTCTATTGGATTAGCTAATACTGCTAGCAATTTTGCTTCTTCGCTTCCTTCTTCGGGTTGATGGTCGTAGACCCATTGCACATGAGGTGGTAAACTCATCAAAATAGATTCGATACGCCCATTGGTTTTTAGTCCAAACAGCGTTCCTTTATCGTGTACTAAATTAAATTCTACATAACGCCCACGTCGGATTTCTTGCCATGTACGTTGTTCCTCTGTATAAGCTATTGTTTTGCGTTTTTCGACAATAGGCACATAAGCTTCTAAAAAGCTATTCCCTACGGTAGTAACAAAATCATACCATTGTTGGGTTGTTTTTTCGGCCGTTTCTTCCAGTCGATCGAAGAATAAACCTCCTATTCCACGGGCTTCATTTCGGTGTGCATTCCAAAAGTATTCATCGCATTGCTTTTTATACTGTGGGTAAAACGCAACATCGTGTTGATTACAAGCCATTTTACAGATTTGATGAAAGTGAATAGCGTCTTCTTCAAACAGATAGTAAGGGGTTAAATCTTGTCCTCCACCAAACCAAGAACGCACGACATGTCCTTGTTTGTCATACATCTCAAAATAACGCCAATTGGCATGTACTGTTGGCACCATTGGACTCTTTGGGTGAATGACTAAGCTTAATCCACAGGCATAAAAATCAACATCACCTACGTTAAAATACTTTTGCATCGTTGCGGGTAATACTCCGTGTACAGCAGAGATATTCACTCCTCCTTTTTCAAAGACACGTCCGTTTTCAATCACACGTGTTCTTCCTCCTCCTCCTCCGGGACGTTCCCAAAGGTCTTGTTGGAATTTAGCCTCTCCATCTACTTCTTCTAATCGCGTGGTGATTTGATCTTGGAGTTGCTGTATATATTGATAAAATTGTTCTTTCATAGTATATAGTCTACAGCATATCCTAGTCCCAATAGCAACAGGAAACTAAGATACAAATAAGTGATAATCCTAAATTGTTTTGTTTTATTCTTACGTGCTATTGTGTTTATTCCAAACAGCAAGAGGTAAGCTAACATTGCGCTACCACTTAGCACCCAAAAGAAATGGTTATTGGGTATATGCTCCGGGCAAAAAGGTTCGCGACTATGAATGAGATTTACATACATGAGCATAACTAGTATCACGCACCATAAACTGAATCCTCCTATAATTCCCCCTCTCAAATAGCGCATCATCTATTTATAATTGTGCAATTTTAGCCATGATTTCAAAGGAAAAGGCTTTACTTTCCTTTTGAATAAAGGCATATAAACTTTTCGCTTTGGCTTTGAATTGCTCTTCTTCTTTGGACCAGTTAACGAGTACATCGGCAAATTGTTCCATGCGATCCCATCCAAAATTGAATTGCAACAACTGTTGATTCAAAGCTGTAGCCTCCATTTCGAACAAAATAGCGTAGGTTAACCCTATTTTTGCTAATTCTTTGTCAATTTCCTCTTTTACTTTTAGATCATCGGGAACAAATCCAATCGATGAAAGTTTTACGACAATCGATTCTATACGTCTGTCTTCTTCGCTTTTAACTCCTTTGTTTAACATAGGTCATTCGATAAAAACAAAAAAGGTTTCGGCAGTTGCGTTAACCTTTCTTGGGTGATTTCTTTTATTTTTGTTCGTATTCTTTTACCGCTTCGATAAAAGCTTTGGCGTGATCTACGGGGATGTGAGGTAAAATACCATGTCCTAAATTCACGATATACTTATCTTTTCCGAAAGCATCAATCATTTCGTGTACCATTTTCTTAATGGTCGGAATTGGCGACATCAATCGACTTGGGTCAAAGTTTCCTTGAAGTGTAATGTTTCCTCCGGTGAATAAACGCGCATTTTGTGGGCTACAAGTCCAGTCAACACCTAGAGCAGAAGCTTTGGATTGCGCCATTTCAGGAAGAGCAAACCAACATCCTTTACCGAATACGATAACAGGTGTAATTTCAGCTAAAGCCTCGACAATTTGGTTGATGTATTTCCACGAAAACTCTTGGTAATCCACTGGTGAAAGCATTCCTCCCCATGAATCAAAGATCTGTACAGCATTTACTCCTGCTTTTACTTTTTCTTTTAAGTATAAGATAGTGGTATCCGTAATTTTTTGCAATAATGTGTGGGCCGCTACTGGATCAGAAAAACAGAATCCTTTGGCAAGGTCAAAGCTCTTAGATCCCTTTCCTTCTACAGCATAGCAGAAGATCGTCCAAGGCGAACCTGCAAATCCAATTAGCGGCACTTCATCATTCAACATTTCTTTGGTTACTTTGATGGCATCCATCACATAGCCCAAGGTTTCTTCGATATTTGGAATAATTACTTGTTCCACATCTTTGGCAGAGCGAATGGGATTGGGAACCCAAGGTCCTACACCTGGTCTCATTTCCACATCGATATTCATCGCTTGTGGAACAACTAAAATATCAGAAAATAGAATAGCGGCATCTGGTTTTACAATACGAATTGGTTGTACCGTAATTTCAGCTGCGATTTCAGGCATTCTACAACGGGTAAAAAAATCATATTTATCTCGTAAAGCACGGAATTCGGGTAGGTATCTACCGGCTTGACGCATCATCCAAACAGGTGGTCTTTCCACCGTTTCTCCTTTTAAAGCTCTTAAGAATAAATCATTTTTAATCATTTCTAAACCATTTAAGTACGTCAATTTTAGCTGACACTATTTATAATATGCTAAGCAAGCCGATAAAGTAGCTTCGATAGTCGGTTGACTCGCTACGACGATTTGCGTTGTAATTCCTTTGAGTGCGTCTGCAGTTGTATCGCCAATACAAAAGCAAACTTCTGTTGTTACTTGATTGTTTTGCAAAAAACTTTCAATTGCCGATGGGCTATAAAAACAGATCCCCTCTACTTTATTTTGAAGCGTATGGGGCTGTTTTACCGTTTGATACGCCTCATACTCATCAAATATGAGGTTGTGTTGTTTAAAAAAGGTAGGCAAGGTTTCGCGCCTAATATTGCCACAGCAAAAAGAAAAACTACAAGAAAAAAAATCGCGTTCAATCACTGCAGTTAACTCTTTAGCATAATGTGTCCATGCCTTCACTTCCCAGCCCTCTTGTTCTAAAAGGGCTTTTGTTTTCACCCCTACACAAATGGCTGGTTTTGTTTTTAACAGCTGCGCATGGGGGTTATTCAAGACGCTTTTCACCGCGTTTTGACTGGTAAATACCACCAAATCTCGAACGGCCTCTACTGTAAATGCTTGAGGTTCGATCGCTATGAAGTCCTTCTCCACCCATTGTACATTGGATGTATGGAAGAGTTGACGATGTGCATCGCTTAAGATTCGCGTTGATAAAACCCTTGGCATACTGTTATCGTTTTAATTCTTGGCGTAATTTTTCCATTAGCGCTTGTCCACCATCTGCCAACAATTCTTGTGCGGCATAGAAGCCCAATTTCTTCCACTCTTGAATAGGTACGGTCTTTTTAATTTCGAATTTTTCTTTTCCATCCAAAGACAATAAAACCCCTGTAAAATCGATAGTATCTTCCTTTTGATTGTAGGTTGCAATTGCTCCGATTGGCGCTGTACATCCTCCTTCTAAGGTACGCAAGAACTGGCGTTCAATATGCGTTGTCATTTCTGCTTCGTAATCGTTTAATTGGCGTAGGGCATCTAAAGCAAAAGAATCATCTGCCATCGCTACCACAACCATAGCTCCTTGTGCAGGTGCGGGAATCATCCAGTCTAAATTGACAAATCCCTTTGGTTTTTTCTTGATGCGATCTAATCCTGCAGAAGCAAAAATAGCGCCCTTCCAATCGGCATTATCTGCTAGTTTCTGCATTCTCGTATTGACATTTCCTCTTAAATCCACTAGGGTGTGTTTGGGAAAGCGGTTGAGCCATTGGGCTTTTCTACGCAAACTTCCCGTTGCCACGATGGCCTCTACTTCAGGATCTAAAAAGGTAGTATCTCCTTTGTGTAGTAAAATATCCACCGTATTGGCTCTTTGCAATACAGCGGCTTGTACAATACCTTGCGGTAAAGCCGTTGGTACATCTTTCATGGAGTGTACAGCAATGTCTACTTTTTTGTTGATCATCGCCACATCCAAGGTTTTGGTAAAAATACCCGTAATCCCCATCTCGTATAAAGGCTTGTCTAAAACCAAATCGCCTTCAGATTTTACAGGAACTAATTGCGTTTTATACCCTAAAGCTTGCAATGCCTTCTCCACTGTTGTTGCTTGCCACATCGCAAGCTCGCTATCGCGTGTACCGATACGAATAACTCTATCCATTTTGTCTTGAATCTAATTGAAATACTTTTTCTATCCACTCAATGCTCTCATCTACAACGGTTTCTTCTTGTCGTAAGTGATTCGCAAAGTGGGTGGTGATCTTCTGAATAATACGCATGGTAATTACTTCAGCTTGTTCACTATCAAAGTTCTCATATTTTTTTCGATGGTAGTCAATTTCTCCATCTTTTATTTGTTCTAATCGCGTTTTGAGTGCATGAATGGTCGGAGCAAATTTTCTCATTTTCGTCCAAGCGACAAATTCCGACATCACTTCGTCTATAATTTCTTCTGCTTGAGGAATAAACGCTTTGCGTCTTTCGATCGTTTTATCTGTCATTTTTGACAAGTCATCCATGTGAATTAATTCTACCATAGGATGAGACAAAACGGCGGGATCTACATTTTTGGGAATCGACAAATCCAAAATAGTCAATGGCTTGTCTAGTTGCAACATCGCTAAGTCAATGGTGGGTTGTTGCGCACCTGTTGCTACAACTAAAACATCTGCTTTACTGACTTCTTCTTGAAGATTGGCATAATCTTTTACGAGTAAATTAAACTTACCCGCCACTTCTACTGCCCTTTCTTTGGTACGATTAATGAGAACGATATGATCATTATGGGTATGTTTCACCAAATTTTCACAGGTATTTCGTCCAATTTTCCCCGTTCCGAATAACAAAATATTTTTGTCTGAAATATTCGCTACGTGATCCATAATATATTGAACGGCGGCAAAAGACACTGAAGTAGCACCTGAGCTTAATTCTGTTTCATTTTTAATGCGTTTACTCGCTTGAATCACAGCATTGACAAGGCGCTCAAAGTAATTAGTTGTTAGTCCTTCTTCTTTGGCTAATATAAAGCCATTTTTAATTTGACTAATAATCTCAAAATCGCCAAGAATTTGACTATCCAATCCTGTTCCTACGCGAAATAAGTGACGAATTGCCTCATTGTTTTTACACACATAGGCTACTCGTTGAAAATCGTCTACAGTTCCCTTACTATTATCGCATAATAATTTAATAAGTTCAAAAGGGTGTTGAGCAAAACCATAAATCTCCGTTCGATTACACGTAGAGATAACGATTAAACTTTCAATCCCTTCTTCTTTCGCTTGACGTAATAGATTTTCTTTGGCCGTTTCACTCAAACTAAACTTTCCTCTCATCTCGGCATCCGCTTTTTTATAGCTTAATCCTACTGCATAAAAAGTAGTTGATTTGACCTTATCTATTTTTTCCATACCTATTTCAATTTCAAAAGTAAGCAAATTTAGCGCTAATGATTCGATAAAAGTAACGCTAGAAGGACTATTAATAACGCTAAAAGAAAAAGAAAAACAATTAGCAATATTTCATTATAATACAGTACATTTGCAGGAATAGCAAGGGTTACAAAAGGCTTTATATAGAATCATTCTAAATAAAAAATACAACTTTTCGTTTTCTTGCATTTCAAAAAAATAACGCTATGAGTCCCATAGAAGAAATTAATATCGACCCGGAATTTTCTGTCTTTAAACTAGACAATAACAGTCCGCAGCCCCTGAATTTTCACAAAGAGATTGGCACGGACATCATCCAATTTTACTTTTGTTTAAGAGGATCAGGGCAGTTTATTTACAACCAAGGAGCCTATACGTTGGAGTTACCTGAAGAGAAATCGCTACTCCTTTACAATCCCCAAAAACAACTTCCTGTTCACCTCGAAGTAAAGAGTCAATCGGCGATTATTTGCCTGATGATTCCAATCAAAAAATTTCACTCCCTCTTTTCTTCTGAAGCGGAGTTTATCGGTTTTTTGACCGATGAGAACAAGGAAAAAAAGTACTATACCGAAGAAAAAATCACACCTGCGATTGCTATTGTGTTGACACAAATGCTCAATGCATCGATGCATCCATCAGTAAAAAACCTATTCTATAAAGGGAAGACCTACGAGTTATTAAGCCTTGTTTTCAACTACAATGAGGAACAAAACATCGATAATTGTCCGTTTTTATCCGATGAAGAAGATGTAATCAAGATTAAAAAAGCCAAAGACATTATGATTCAGCAAATGACCGAACCGCCAACATTGCAGGAATTAGCAGATCTCATTGGTCTAAATATCAAAAAATTAAAAATTGGTTTCAAACAAATTTATGGCGATTCTGTTTTTAGCTTTCTATTTGATTACAAGATGGATTACGCCCGAAAATTACTCGATGAAGGCAATTACAATGTCAATGAGGTGGGATTAAAAATTGGCTATAGCTCAGCGAGTCATTTTATTTCTGCCTTTAAAAAGAAGTACGGAATTACACCCAAAAAATATTTAATGTCAATTAATTCAAACAATCAATAATGAAAGGGATACTACTTGTAAATTTAGGTTCGCCAAAATCTCCAACCCCTGAGGATGTAAAACCTTATTTGGATGAATTTTTAATGGACAAAAGAGTCATTGATATGCCTTATTTACTTCGAGCATTCTTAGTAAAGGGAATCATTTTAAACACAAGGCCTAAGAAATCGGCGGAAGCCTATCAGAAAGTATGGTGGCCCGAAGGTTCACCACTTATTGTGATTTCTAAACGCCAGCAAAAAAAGTTACAGCAGAAAATAGACTTGCCTATTGCTCTAGCGATGCGCTACGGAGAACCTTCGATCAAAACAGGCTTACAAGAATTGAAAGACCAAGGGGTAACGGATGTATTTATGATCCCGTTATATCCTCAATTTGCCATGGCAACGACAGAAACGATCGACGTCTTAGCAGAACAATTGCGCAAAAAGTATTTTTCAGGGATGAAAATCACCAGTATGCCTGCTTTTTACAACAAGCAAGAGTACATTGATGCCTTGGCCGCGTCTATTCAAACGCATTTAGAGCAAAACGAATGGGATCATCTCTTATTTTCGTATCACGGTGTACCGGAGCGTCATATTTATAAATCGGACACAACGAAATCACACTGTAAAATTAACGGTTCGTGTTGTAATACTCCTTCTGTTGCCCATCAACATTGCTACAGACATCAATGTTTGGAAACGACCAAACAAGTGGTTGAAAAATTAAACATACCTGAAGGAAAATATACCAATACCTTTCAATCGCGATTGGGACCAGACAAATGGTTACAACCTCCAACAGACAAAACAGTAAATCAACTTGCAGAAAGTGGCGTTAAACACTTGGCTGTTGTTACACCTGCTTTTGTAGCCGATTGTTTGGAAACACTAGAGGAAATAGGCATGGAAGCGCATGATGAGTTCTTACACCACGGAGGCACATCTTTTAAAACCATCCCTTGTTTAAACGACAATGATACATTTATCGATGCCTTAGCCACTTGGATTACAGCTTGGCAACAAACTAATTAACGCGAAGCTATGGCCTATTTATATTTAAAAGCACTACACGTTATCTTTGTTGTCTGCTGGTTTGCAGGCTTATTCTACATTGTTCGCCTTTTCGTCTATTACGTAGAAGCGAATGAAAAACCACAACTGGAGCAAATTATTCTCAAAAAGCAATACCGCCTTATGACCAATCGCCTCTGGAACATCATTACATGGCCTGCTGCGATTCTAACGCTTGTTTTTGGAATCTCCCTTTTTGTGGTGAATCCCTATCTGCTACAACAGCCCTGGATGCACGTAAAGCTACTATTTGTGGTGCTTTTAATTGCGTATCACCTAAAGTGTCATCAGTTTGTTAAACAAATCAATCGCAATACTTTAACAAAAACGTCTTCGTTCTTTCGAGTTTGGAATGAAGGAGCAACAATTATTTTATTTTCTGTTGTTTTTTTAGTATTTTTAAAGAATGCTTTCAACTGGATATTTGGTGTAGTCGGATTAATTGCTTTGGCTATATTGTTAATGATAGGGATTAAGCTTTACAAACGAAGACGTCAACGCAATAAGAATGAATGAAAGACAAGTTTTTTTTAAAAAGTTTCTCCCTACAAAATAGAATATTTTTCTCTTTAATTTTTTTAAGTATCATATCTTCCATCTTGATATCTGCGGTTTCCGTTTATCAATTTAAGGAAGAAGCGCGTACTTACCATCAATATCGCTTGGAGCGAAAAGAAAGCTCCATCACAGAAAATATTAATTACATTTTAACCACAACACCTTACCCGTTAAACACAGCAAATCTTCCGCTCATATTTAAAGACAAAATACACGAGTTAGCAGCGATACACAATACAGAACTATATATACACGATCTCAACGGAAAATTACTACTGTCCTCTAAGGGGACTTTTTCCGTTGATAGCATTCAGTCCAATATACCGCTTATCATCTTAAAAACGATCCAATCTTCGCCACACAAGCGTTTTGTTGATGCTGAAGAAATAGATGACGTACGCATTCGAACCTCGTATCGTTATGTAAAAGATCAAAAATTCAAACCGCTAGGCATTATTAAAATCCCTTATGCTGAGGAGACTGAATTTTACGAAAACGAAGTACACAACTTCATGTCAAAATTCGCTCAGGTTTACATCATCATGTTGATCATGTCAATTGCCATTTCCTACTTTCTATCCAACTACATCACCCAAAGTTTAAACAAGCTAAGCGTAAAAATGACGCGTACGAAATTGGGTCAGAAAAACGAAAAGATAGAAGACATTTCGACCAGTAAAGAGATTTCCAACTTAATCAATGCATATAATGATATGGTAGAGAAATTAGATGAAACCTACCAGCAATTAGCGCAAAACGAACGCGAACAAGCTTGGCGAGAAATGGCAAAACAAGTCGCCCATGAGATTAAAAATCCACTTACACCCATGCGATTAACCGTTCAGAGCTTTGAACGAAAATTTGACCCTACTGATCCAGAGATCAGCAGTAAACTCAAAGACTATTCTGCTGTACTGATTGGGCAGATTGACACCATGTCATCCGTAGCCACGGCTTTCTCAAGTTTTGCGTCCATGCCCGCTCAGCAAAATGAGACCCTTAATGTCATTAAAACTATTCGCATTTCGCTGGACATCTTTACAGAAGATTTCATCTATTTTGAGCATGAAGAAGATGAAATTATTGCAGTAATTGATCAGACACAACTTATCCGTATTATTACTAACTTAGTAAAAAATGCAATTCAAGCGATTCCCGATAGCAACCCGAGTCCAATTGTTCTGGTTAAAGCGTATCAAGATGATGAAAACATTATTATTTCGGTCACCGATAATGGAACGGGAGTCTCTATTGCAGACAAGACGAGGATCTTCGAACCGAAATTTACTACCAAAACAAGTGGAATGGGACTTGGCCTGGGGATTATTAAAAATATTGTAGAAAATTATAAAGGAACCATTACCTTTGAAACAGAAGCTGGTAAGGGAACGACTTTTACCGTAACTTTACCACAGACCAAATAAAAATTTGAGAAATATGGAATATGAAAATATTTTAATTGAGACGGATGATCACATATCGGTCATCACGATTAACAGACCCACAAAATTAAATGCCTTAAACAAACCTACTATTGAGGAGTTACACCGTGCTTTAATTCAACTTGAAGAAGACAAAAGCGTTCGCGTTGTGATTATCACAGGAAGTGGAGAAAAAGCGTTTGTTGCAGGTGCTGATATTAAAGAATTTTCTAGCTTCAATGTAAGTGAAGGCTCACAATTAGCAGCCAAAGGGCAAGAGTTGTTATTTGATTACGCTCAAAACTACTCAAAACCAATTATTGCGGCAGTTAATGGATTTGCTTTAGGTGGCGGATTAGAATTGGCTATGTCTTGTCATTTTAGAGTTGCTTCTACGAATGCTAAAATGGGATTACCTGAAGTAACGTTAGGATTGATTCCAGGTTATGGAGGAACACAGCGTTTGCCCCAACTGATTGGCAAAGGACGTGCGATGGAATTAATTATGACGGCTGATATGATCTCTGCTGCAAAAGCATTGGAATATGGCTTAGTGAACCACGTAGTGGAACAAGCAGACTTATTGACCTTTACTAAGGGGATTGCACAAAAGATCTCAAACAATTCGATCACAGCGATTTCGAAAGCTATCAAATCAGTGAATGCCAACTTCAAAGACGGTACAAACGGATATCACGAAGAGATTAAACACTTCGGAGAGTGTTTTAACACCCAAGATTTTACAGAAGGTACTACTGCTTTCTTAGAAAAGAGAAAACCAAATTTTAAAGGATAAGAAAAAAAGGTTGGAAGTTAGCTTCCAACCTTTTTTATTTACACACAAGGTCATAAAAAAAGCTCCTTGAAATTCAAGGAGCTTTTTGTTGGCCTACTAGGACTCGAACCTAGAACGACTGAACCAAAATCAGCTGTGTTACCATTACACCATAGGCCAGTACCACGTTGCGTTCAAAAGTATTTTACTTCTGTAATGCGGAGGCAAAATTAGCAATATTTCTGTACTTACCAAAGATTTATGAAAGAATAATACTCCATCAGCTCCCACTCTCACTACAATCCATTAACAATCAACTAAAAACAAAATAAATTTTAACATATTTATTTTCACCAATTGAAAACTTTTATTGTTTTAAAAGCGGATTTTTTATTTTTAGTCTTTTCAAGCAAGCGAGCCTCTCTCCAGCAAAAAAAGAAAGTCAGCGCTCCTCTTGTAGGTTGCTCTTCGAAAAGCAGACCCCAATAAAACAAAAAAAAAGCTCCTTGATTAATCAAGGAGCTCTTGTTGGCCTACTAGGACTCGAACCTAGAACGACTGAACCAAAATCAGCTGTGTTACCATTACACCATAGGCCAGTACCACGTTGCGTTTCAAAAGTAGGAACTACTTCTGCATTGCGGAGGCAAAAGTAACACTTTTTTTATATTATCCAAAAACAAAATGCAAAATTATTTTTTTTTAATGTGGCATGTATCTAATAAAAAAAGTCTTTCTTTGTATATAATGATTAAAAATACCAAGAATATTCTTATATGTTAACATTCAACTACAAAAAGTGGAATATAATCGGGGGATGGCTATGCTTCCTCGTTGCATTAATCACTTACACTTTGACCGTAGAACCTACCGTTAGTTTCTGGGATCCAGGAGAGTACATTGCTACTTCGGCTAAACTTCAAGTTGGACACCCACCGGGGGCTCCTTTCTATCAAATGACAGGTGCTTTGTTCTCTCTATTTGCAGCTTCACCTCAACATATCGCCTTAGCAGTGAATATGGTAGCTGTATTTTCAAGTGCATTTACTATTCTTTTTATGTTTTGGTCGATGACCAACATCTTAAAGAAAATGGTGGTGAAAACTTCAGAATGGAATACATCCAATGCAATTGCCGTTTTAGGTAGTGCTGCAATTGGTTCACTAGCATTTAGTTTTACAGATAGTTTTTGGTTTAATGCCGTAGAATCAGAGGTATACGCCTCCGCTATGGTCCTGACCTCCCTCTTGCTCTATTTAGGATTGCGATGGGTGGATGACCTAGATCAACCTCGAGGAAATCGTTGGTTACTGCTCATTGGACTCGTTGCAGGATGTTCTTTTGGGGTTCACTTAATGGCCCTATTAACCATCCCTTCTATTTGTTTATTATACTATTTCAAAACATACGAAAAGGTTACCATTAAGAACTTTATCATCGGTAACATTGTTTCCGTTGCCGCTTTATTCTTCCTATTTGCCTTTTTCTTTCCTAAGCTTTTAGCTTTCTTCGGAAAAACAGAAATATTTGCCATTAATACGCTTGGGCTTCCTTTCAACAGCGGAACAATTCTTGCCTTTTTAATTTTAATTGGTGCTACTGTATTTGGACTGTACTATACTCGAAAGAAAGGACATGTAAAAATCAATACACTGATTTTGACGCTAGTATTTGTTTGCGTGGGATTAAGTGCGTGGTTAATGTTACCTATTCGCGCCAATGCCAACGTAACAATTAATGAAAATACACCTTCGGATGCTGCCGAATTATTGGCCTACTATCAACGTGAGCAATATGGAGATGAGAGTATTTACTATGACTCTTATTTTACGAAAGCCTACGTGGGTCTAGATGCAAACAATCCATTTAAAGATCAGCAACCCAACTACGAAAGAGATTATAAAACAGGAAAATACGTTGTAGTCAACGAATGGAAAAATGCGGGACAAAACTTTGATGAAAAACACAAAGGCTTTTTACCGCGTATGTGGAGTACAGATAAAAACCACCGCATAAACTATATGCGCTATTCAAAACCGTTGAACTTCAACATAGCTCAAGGCTATACCAATAGCGAAAAATTGGTATATCTCGATCGCGCAGTCAAACAAAAACTAGCCTCAGGAGAATTTGGCCTTGAAGAATTAGACAATTTCTTTAGCCAATATGGTCAAACATTAGATATTGAAGTACCTTCTTTTTCAGATAATATGTCGTTTATGTTTACCTATCAATTTGGGTATATGTACTGGAGATACTTGATGTGGAACTTCGTCGGTCGTCAAGATGACATTCAAGGTCAAGGGGATTTAGAACACGGAAACTGGTTGAGCGGTATTAACTTTTTAGATGAAATTCGCCTAGGTTCACAAGATAATCTTCCTACAGATGTACTAGAAAATAAAGGTCGAAACACGTATTTCTTCTTGCCTTTTATCTTGGGTATTGTTGGAATTGTGTTCAACTACCGCAAGGATCCTAAGATGTTTTGGGTTTTATTGGTGCTCTTCCTATTTACGAGTTTAGCATTAAAAGTATTCTTAAATGAGCGTCCATTTGAGCCGAGAGAACGCGATTACGCTGTTGTTCCCTCCTTCTATATTTTTGCTATGTGGCTAGGATTTGGTGTGTACTCAATCTATGAAGGACTGAGTAAATACCTCAACCCAAAATTGGCCAACGTCGTAGTATTATCGGTTTGTACCTTAGCGGCTCCTGTCCTATTGGCACAACAAAACTGGGACGATCACGATCGTTCGAATCGCTATACAGCTTTAGCTAATGCACGAGCTTATCTGGATTCCTGTGATCCAAATGCCATTATTTTCACCATTGGAGATAATGATACCTTCCCCTTGTGGTATCTTCAAGAAATTGAAGGTTATCGAACAGATGTACGCGTCGTGTGTACCAGCTTATTAACACAGGATTGGTATATCGATCAAATGAAGGCAAAAGCGTATGATTCTGAACCATTGCCAATTAAATTCACTCACGATCAATACGTAGGTAATAAACGCGATATTACTGTGATTAACTCGGTGTCAGAAGAACGATACAATTTATCGTTTTTATTAGATGTGGTGCGATTAGACGATCAGCGTACGAAAAAATTGACTGAAGCAGGAACAACCCTATACTTATTCCCAGCAAGCAAAGCATTTTTACCTGTTGATCGCAACATTATTGCCAAAAATAATATTGTATCACCTTACCTAATGGATCAAGTTGTTCCACAAGTAGAAATTGACATCACAGATCAAGCGATCTACAAACACCGTTTGATCATGTTGGATATCATTGCGAACAACAACTGGGAACGTCCAATTTATTTTTCAGGAGGTAGTTTCAACAATGACGACTTTGCTTGGATGAAAGATTACTTGCAATTACAAGGATTGATCTACAAGCTAGTTCCTATTAAATCAGCAGGACAAAATGCACACCCACTTGACTTGGGTATGATTGACGCTGATCGCATGTACAATACTGTAAAAACTTGGTATTGGGGTAATATGGGTAGTGACAAGATTTATCACGATCCACAAACACGCAGAAATTCACTAAACTACCGCGTTAATTTAAGCCGTCTGGCAGAGCAATTAATTGAGGAGGGTAAAAACGATAAAGCGAAAGAAATTCTTGATATTGCGATGATCAATATGCCTATTCAATACTTTGGTTACTATCAAATGGTTATCCCATTTGTCGAGTGCTATTACAAAATAGGAGAAACAGAACTGGCACAAAAATATGCGAAAGAGCTAGCACAAAAATCAAATGAAAAATTGTTCTACTATAAGAACCTTTCGCTTGAAGAGCAAAACTACAATGCGTATGAAATTCTTTCAGAATTAAATATTTGGAGACATTTAGTTGAAATTGTTGACACGGAAGACAAACAAGCTGCTTTTGTCGATCCATATAAAAATGATTTTAATACCTACTTCACTCACTTCAACTACTTGTTCAAAAGATACCAAGGAGAAGAAGACGGAGAGTCTGTAGAATAAAAAATAGCTTAGCGCAACAAAACAGCCTTTATTGTACAATAAAGGCTGTTTTTGTTATAGGTCTATTACTGATATAAGGTTGAAAACAATTCGAAGGTATGCCATTGATTTTTTAGTAACTTTGTCACTCAAAAGGAAAAACACAATATGATTGAAAATAAAAATCAAAGCAAAACAGATTTAGAGCAATTGGGTGAATTTGGTTTAATCCAACATTTAACGAAAGACTTCTCTATTACACGACCTTCTACGTTAAAAGGAATTGGAGACGATGCAGCTGTCCTTGACTTTGCTGATGATCAACTGGTTGTTTCAACTGATTTACTCATTGAGGGCGTACATTTTGATTTGGCTTATGCTCCCTTAAAACACTTAGGTTACAAAGCTATTGTTGTCAATCTTTCTGATATCTGTGCAATGAACGCTACCCCTACTCAGGTAACTGTTTCAATTGCCGTTTCCAATCGCTTTCCCTTAGAGGCTTTAGAAGAACTATACGAAGGTATTGCACTAGCTTGTACTTATTATAAAGTAGATCTAATTGGCGGAGATACAACCTCTTCTCAAAAGGGATTAATTATTAGTGTAACCGCAATAGGCCAAGCCAAAACGGAAGAACTGGTGTATAGAGATCAAGCACAAGACAATGATCTATTAGTGCTCACAGGAGATATCGGAAGCGCCTATATGGGATTACAAGTACTGGAACGAGAAAAACAAGTGTATTTGGTGAATCCGAATAACCAACCCGACTTATCGCTCTACGACTATATCATCGAAAGACAATTAAAACCTGAAGCACGTACAGATATCAAACAACTCTTAACGGAACTTGATGTCAAACCAACGAGTATGATTGACGTATCTGATGGTCTTTCTTCTGAGATTATGCACTTGTGTACACAATCTAAAGTAGGATGTAACCTATTTGAAGACAAGCTCCCTTTAGATCCCCAGTTCATCAATACTTGTGAAGAATTCAATATAGATTCAACGACAATTGCCATCAATGGTGGAGAAGATTATGAACTGCTTTTCACTATTAAAATGGAAGATTACGACAAGATCAAAGGAAATCCAAACTTAACAGTTATCGGACATATGACACAAGCAAGTGAGGGAGTTCACCTCATCACACGCGATAATACTAAAATTCCAATCAAAGCAAAAGGATGGAATGCATTACAATAAAGTAAAAAAACTGGCCTTTAGCCAGTTTTTTTTGCTCAACCTTCATCTTCATATTCCATTAATAAACTTGATTTGTATAAATAATTAACTTTTATTTACGAATATTTGATAAAATATTTTAAATTTGAGTTAAAACACATCGTTATGGATACAAATCAGCAAAAAGAACATCAAGAACCTCATCTAGAGCCAACGCCGATTCAACAAGAGGAAATAGTTGCACCACCTGTCCATACAGGCTATCAGAATTTTCCACCACCAGTACACCCCCCTGTTGAGAAAAACAATATCGGATTAACGGGATTCATCTTATCTATTGTTGCGATTGTAATTTCGTTAGTACCCGTAGTCGGTTGGTTGTGTTGGTTGTTGGGATTAATTTTATCAATCGTTGGAGTATTTAAAAAACCTCGAGGATTCGCGATTGCAGGTATCGTAATTTCCTTCATTGGATTTATCATTATGTTTCTGATTCTGGGTATTTTAGGTACTGCCATCGCAGTAGCAGCTGCATCAGAAATGTAGATTCAAGGACAATATACTGAAAAGCAAGACATTAGATCTTGCTTTTTTTATGCCTAAGCATTATTAGATTTTTATTAGAATTGGTGAACTAGTTATTTTGAATACAAACAAATTACTACCTTGCGCACTCCTGAATGGAAAAGATTACTTAATTTTGTATCAACTAATAACCTCAAACTAAGCGTCGTGAAAAGAAAACTAGCAGTATTTTTTATGCTTGCGTTTTTGATTTCAACAACTGAATTTGGTCAGCTGTTGAAATTTCCTTTGCTTATAGAGCATTATGTTGAACACAAAGGGGCAAATCCTAATTTGAGTATTTGGGGATTTTTACAAATCCACTACGACAACAACCACAAAGAAGATGGAGATCCTACAGACGAGAAGCTGCCTTTTGTTTCTCATGCGCCCATTATTCATTTGGTTGCCACTACTCCCCCCACGATTTTAAAAATCGATAAAATTAAAATTCCTGCAAATAACCCAAAAGTAGCGCGTATACACGACGCTGTCTTTGAGAGTAGTTTTTTATCTTCCATCTGGCAACCGCCTAAATTTTGTTAATACATATTGAACTTTTTACATCGTCCAAGCTGTAATGCTATGGCTTGAACGGTTTGTATCCATTTATGTATCAACTCAACCTTTACCTGAAATACCTTATTGGCCTATATTGCCATGGGATAGGCATGCATTCCAGCTAAAAAGCACTCTTTTTTAGTCGGAATCCAACTGCTATGCCGCAATATGCCTTGTCCTGTTTCTTGTAGATTTTGGGGTTAAATCTTATCTTATGTTAAACAAAATTATTGAGTATTCAATCAAGAATAAACTCATCATCGGCTTACTGGTACTAGGCCTAATCGGTGTTGGATTATTCCAAATGACCAAATTGCCTATCGATGCTGTACCAGATATTACAGACAATCAAGTACAAATTATCACAGTCGCTCCCAACTATGGAGCTACAGATATTGAACGTTTAGTCACCTTCCCTATAGAACAAGCGAACAGCAACATCCCCGGTATGAAAAGCATACGAAGTTTTTCTCGCTTTGGTTTATCGTTAATCACCATCGTTTTTGATGAAGACGTTGATATTTATTGGGCGCGACAACAAGTAGGGGAACGTCTACAACAGGTTCAAAATGACATTCCTAAAGAAGTAGGGCAACCTGAATTGGGTCCAATCTCTACTGGATTAGGAGAAATTTATCAGTATGTTGTACGCCCAGAAAAAGGCTATGAAAAACAATATGATCTGACAGAATTACGATCGATTCAGGATTGGATCGTTCGCCGTCAATTAATTGCAGTAAAAGGAGTTGCTGAAGTCAGTAGCTTTGGAGGAAAACTAAAACAGTATGAAATAGCCATTGATCCCAATCGACTCGATGCAAATGGCATCACGATTACAGATGTCTTTGAGGCTTTAAATCAAAATAACGAAAATACAGGAGGTGCCTATATTGAAAAAGGGCCAACGGTTCTATACATTCGTTCAGAAGGATTAATTGGCAACATTGAAGACATCGAAAACATTGCTATTTCTTCCAAAAACAGTGAATTTCCTATACTTATCCGCGATATAGCGAAAGTTCATATTGGATATGCCACACGATATGGAGCCTTGACTTATAACGATCAAGGGGAAGTTGCTGGAGGCATTGTCATGATGCTAAAAGGTGAAAACAGCAACAACGTAATTCAAGACGTAAAAAATCGAGTGGCTGAAATTCAAAAATCACTGCCAAAAGGCGTAGTGATTGAACCTTTTCTCGATCGTACGAAGATGGTTAATAACGCCATTGGAACCGTCGAAACCAACCTATTAGAAGGGGCACTAATTGTCGTACTAGTCCTGGTTTTATTTTTGGGTAATTTCCGTGCAGGGCTTTTAGTTGCTTCTATTATTCCGTTGGCGATGCTATTTGCGATCTGTATGATGAATCTATTCGGTGTAAGTGGAAACTTAATGAGCTTAGGAGCCTTAGATTTTGGATTAATTATCGATGGCGCCGTCATTATTGTGGAGGCAGTCCTCCATCAATTCAGTCACAATAACAAATTCAAGGAAAAGGTATTGCTCAAACAGGAAGAAATGAATCAAACAGTGATTCAATCTGCTTCAAAAATGATGAATAGTGCCGTATTTGGGCAAATTATCATTCTAATCGTTTATATCCCCATTCTAACCTTACAGGGCATTGAAGGAAAAATGTTCAAACCGATGGCACAAACCGTTGCGTTTGCCTTACTTGGTGCTTTTTTACTGTCATTGACCTATGTCCCTATGATGAGTTCCCTCATTTTAAGTAGAAAAGTAAATACCAAGCCCAATTTTTCAGATCGTTTTATGGCAAAATTGGAAAAGATATACCAAAAAGCATTGGTCAAAGTACTGGAGATTCCCAAAATTATCTATGCTGTTGTTGGTTTACTCTTTGTCAGTGCATTGTATATTTTGTCAACCTTAGGAGGTGAGTTTATTCCTTCTTTGGAGGAAGGTGACTTTGCAGTAGATACGAAAGTACTCCAAGGCAGTAATTTAACAACGACCATAGAAAGTACACAAAAAGCTGTTCACATCTTGGTCTCTCAATTTCCCGAAGTAGAAAAAGTAGTAACCAAAATTGGGAATAGTGAAGTTCCTACGGATCCTATGCCAATGGAAGCAGGAGACATGATGGTCATCTTAAAAGACAAAAAAGAATGGACCTCTGCTTCGTCTTTCCCAGAGCTAGCAGAAAAAATGACACAAGCACTAGAAGAAGTGCCCGGAATAACGGTTGGATTTCAGTTTCCTGTGCAAATGCGCTTCAATGAATTGATGACAGGGGCACGACAAGATGTTGTAGTCAAGGTATTTGGAGATAATTTAGACACTTTAGCGACTACTGCCAATCAGATTGGACAAATCATTAATACAATTCCCGGTGCAGCTAACCTTTATGTGGAACCCATTACTGGTATGCCTCAACTTCTCATTGAATACGACCGTGCAGCCATTGCTCGTCATCGCTTGTCAATAGGGGAAATCAACCGCATTGTCAATACCTCATTAGCAGGGCAAAGCGCAGGTGTGGTTTATGAAGGAGAAAATAGATTTGATATGGTGGTCCGCATGGAAGAAAAAAGCAAAAAAGACATCCAACAAATCCGCAATATTTTGATTCCTACACCCGCAGGAATACAAATTCCCCTGAACCAACTCGCCCGTGTTGAAGTCAAAGAAGGTCCGAATCAAATTCAACGCGAAAATGCACAGCGTCGTATTTTTGTTGGTTTCAATGTAAAAGGTCGCGATGTTCAGAGTATTGTGGAAGAACTACAGCAAAAAGTAGAAGCAAAAATTACCTTACCCACAGGTTATCGAATTACTTATGGTGGACAATTTGAAAACTTAAATGAAGCCAAAGAACGCTTAGCCATTGCAGTGCCTTTAGCCCTAGTACTAATCTTTATTTTGCTCTTCTTTGCCTTTAGAGATATCAAAGAGTGTTTGATGATTTTCACGGCTATTCCTCTTTCTATAATTGGAGGAGTCTTTTTACTAGCCTTGCGCGGAATGCCTTTTAGTATTAGTGCTGGCGTTGGATTTATTGCGCTATTTGGCGTTGCTGTGCTCAATGGAATCGTCTTGATTGCCGAATTCAATCGCTTGCGAAAATCAGGTATTACCAACATTGTTTACGTTGTAGTACGCGGTGCAAAAAGTCGTTTACGTCCTGTATTAATGACCGCTTCTGTTGCTTCCTTTGGGTTCCTTCCCATGGCATTGAGTAATGGTGCTGGAGCAGAAGTACAACGTCCACTCGCGACTGTTGTAATTGGAGGATTAATTTTAGCCACTTTTTTAACGTTATTTATTTTGCCTTTACTTTATATTACCTTCGAACAGAAGCTCCATTTCTCTTTCTTAAAAAAGAAGAAAGCTAGCATTCTAACAGCAATTACTTGCCTAGCACTTGCAACAGCAGGTCCTGTAGTTGCACAAACCCCTATTGGACTAACCGAGGCGTTGGATCAAGCAGTAGCAAACAACAAAATGATTCGAACTGAACACTTGCGAACTGCCTTTGCCAAAGCCTTTATTCATACCTCAACCGATCTTCCGCAAACGGCTATTTCGGGTGAATTTGGACAGATTAATGGCCCTTATACTGACAATAAATTTACCATTAGTCAAGATATTGCTTTCCCAACCGTGTACAGCAAACAAAAAAGCGTTTATTCTAAAGCATGGCAAAAGAGTATTTTCGAACTATCACTCAAAACCACAGAGGTAAAACGAGAAGTCACTCAAAATTTCTATGACTATTACTATTGGAGTGAAAAAGAAGAACTACTGCAACAAGCCGATAGCTTGTACACGAGTTTCTATACCAAAGCTACGTTGCGCTTTACCAAAGGAGAAAGTACGATTTTGGAACAAACTACTGCAAAGAATCAATTGATTAAAATACAGATGCAACTGGCTGAAGTGATTCAAGCGAAAAGTTTAGCCCAACTACAGTTAAAATACTTGTTGAATACCGAAGAAGACATCTTGCCAACATTGGCCGCTCAAAAAATGGAGTTATCCACATTAGAACAGAACCTCAACGATAATCCGCAATTAAAAATAGCAGAACAAAACAAAGAACTGGCAGAGGCACAAACCAAATTAGAGCGATCAAAGCTCTTACCTACCCTACAACTCGCCTATAATAACAGCAGTTTTATGGGATTGGCAGCCAATGAAGTATACTATGATCGAAAAGATCGTTTTCACGCTTTTCAAGTAGGACTGACCTTGCCTTTATTTGATTTTGGACAACGCGGTAGAATTCGCGCTTCCAAACAAGCAGAAGACTTGGCCACAGCAGAACTGGAACTCACTCAACAAAACGTACAGAACCGTTATCAACAACTGTTGATAACCCTTGAAAGTAGTCAACAAATATTGACAAGTTATGAACAACAAGCACCAAAAGGAGCTGCTGTAATTATGCAAACGGCAGAACTGCAATTCATCAACGGGGCAATTAATTACTTGGAATATGTGCTCTTGACCAATCAAGCCATGGAATTATTGAGTAACTATTTCGATGCACTCAAGACGTATAATGACACCGTGATTCAAATTAATTACCTAACTTCAAATAACTAAGACCATGTTTACACCACATAAAACCAGCTTTCGCTTCGCATTCATCGCCCTTTTACTGGCACCGATGTTACTTTTTACCCAATGTAAAGGAGAAGCTACCCAAGAAGAAGAATCAACTGTACACGAAGAAACGGATCTTGTACAATTGTCCGATGCACAAATGAAACACGTCGATCTGCAAACCACACAGATCCAAGAACACAACATTGCAACAGTTTTGAAACTAAATGGAAAAATTGATGTTCCACCTCAAAATTTAATATCCATTACCAATCCACTAGGAGGCTATATCAAGCAAACCAAACTCATGCCGGGGATGCAGATCAAAAAAGGAGAACAAATTGCCCTGATGGAAGATCCGCGTTATATTGAGTTGCAACAGAATTACTTAATTGCCAAAGACAAATTTCAATTTGCTCAATTGGACTATCAACGTCAGAAAGACTTAAACGCAAGTCAGGCCAGCAGTGACAAGGTGATGCAACAAGCGCAAGCAGAGATGAATGCACAGCGCATTACCATGCATGCCTTAGGTCAACAGCTAAGTTTAATTAACATTAATCCCAATACACTGACGCATAATACCATCAGTAGATCCATTGCTATTTACAGTCCAATCAATGGTTTTGTGAGTAATACCTATGTCAATATTGGCAAATACGTTACCCCTTCTGATGTGTTATTTGAACTCATTGATCCTTCAGATATTCACTTGAATTTAAAAGTATATGAAAAAGACCTTGATAAGCTAGAAGTAGGACAACGTGTGGTGAGTTTTACCAACAACAATCCCTCAAAAAAATACGAAGGCGAAATTGTATTGATCAGCATGGATGTCACCGTAGAAGGAACCTCAGAAGTTCACTGTCATTTTGAGCATTTTGAAAAAAACCTGTTACCTGGGATGTATATGAATGCCGAAATTGATACCCATTCTGCCCAAACCAAAGCTTTACCAGAAGAGAGCGTTGTGTATTTTGAAGCCAAGCATTTCGTTTTTATCGAAGTGAGTAAACAAACCTATCAAATGGTCCCTGTTGAGATTGGCGAAACAGAAAACGGTTTTACAGCAATTCGCAATGCAGCGTCCCTAACGGGTAAGACCATTGTTTCGAAAGGAGCGTACACCCTACTGATGAAACTCCGCAATACGGAAGACGAAGAATAAAAAAAAGTCCAGCACTAGGCTGGACTTTTTTTATGGTTTTATCGTGCAGTAAATCGTTTTGGAACAATCTCCTCCTTTTACTTCAATTGAAAATTCATAAGGCTTATCACCGTAATAGCGATTCGTTTGGACAAGCAAACGCCCATCCTCTATTTTCCGCACCGTATAGTGTTCCGTATTATAACTATTCACAGGACGTTCCTCATAGGTATAGCCATGCTCGCCTACTTTCCCTACCTCAATCTTTTGGATAAGGTAAAAAGGCTTAGGCGTAACCTCTACGTATTGCTGTCCTCCTACATTGGGGAAGGTTAATTTCTTCTGACTTACTTTAGTCGATACCTTACAATCTGGTTCTCGTTCCCAAAGATCAACACATCCCGTCAGCAAAAAAACACCAACAATAAACAATACCGCCTTTTTAACTCGTGTGTACATAGGATTCTTTCTAAAAACAAATCCAAAAGTAAAGCTAAATCACCACCTGTGAAAGTAAATTCATCCACACAGCAATCGGTTTATACTTGGACGAGTAAAAACAACAAATAATCGCGTTGATGACTATAAAAAAAAATAAATGATAGGGTAACATACAAATCCGATGATGAATATAATTTATCATCTCTTTTATAAAAGAATTAGAATAAATCTAACGCACGGATTCAAATCCGCACGATCGGGTTTACACCTACTCCTGTACCTACCTTCCCGCTTAGGCCACCTAAAATTCCTCTTTTAATTTCTGCCATAATTTACCTTGTTAACTGTTTACTATTTTTTTACCATCGTTCTGTGCTATTCACAAGCTACATGAATAAACTACAAACCTACATCAGTCGAAATTAACCTGCAATATCCCCTTTCCTTATATGGCAAAAAAAAGCTCAAATGGCTTTATTTGTTCCTATACAAACAACACAAACAGCTGTTATTCAGTCATTTATCTTGTTTGGTTTTAGTTTTGTTTGGGTCTTCTTCGGTAAACATGCGTATTTACGGGGGATTACCCCCCATTTACCGAACAAAACCCGAACAAAACCCGAACAAAACCCAATCCGCTGGCGTGGATTTAAATACATATTTTAATCCAACGCACGGATTAAATCCGCGCGATCGGTTTATACTTGGACGAGTAAAAAACAACAAATAATCGATTTGATGGCTATAAAAAGGAATAAATGATAGGGTAACATATAAACCCTTTTTTTATTTTTGCACAATTAAAATAGTACACGAGGCCAATCGCCATTTTTCATTGTCTTTGATGTCATCTACTCATTACTAATTCAATCCATCCCATGTACAAATTCATTAACAGCATCATTTTACTTGCTTTTACCTCCTTGACCTATGCACAATCCGACAAATTAAAGGTTGAAAAGCTACAGGACAACATCTATGTTTACGTTACCTATCAAATGTATAATGGTATAGAATATTCATCTAATGCTTTGTATATTTTGACTGATGAAGGAGCGATTCTCGTGGACACACCCTGGGACAAAGAACAGAATGATCCTTTGGTAGAACACATCAAAAAGCAGCACAATAAGGAAGTGAAATGGGTCATTACCACACACTTTCACGCAGATCGATCTGGCGGATTGGACTATTTCAGAAAAGCAGGAGCAGAGACTTATACGTATGCTCTAACGAATGAGATTCTCAAATCAAGAAATGAGCCTCGGGCAGAATTCACTTTCGGAAAGGAAAAGCATTTCACTTTTGGTAAAGAAGAAATCGTTGTTTACTTTTTAGGAGAAGGACACAGCAAGGATAATACAGTAGTGTGGTTTCCGAAGGAAAAAGTTTTATATGGCGGTTGCTTAATTAAAAGCGCGGAGGCCACAGACATTGGTTTCATTGGAGATGGAAATACCGACGCTTGGCTCGCAACAATTGAAGCCGTTAAAAACAAATTTAAACAAGCAAAAACAGTAATTCCAGGCCATGATAACTGGAATCAAGAAGGGCATATAGAGAATACGGAACGCATTTTATCCGCTTACCATGCACTAAAATAAAAAAACAAGTAACAATTCTACTATAAACCAATAAGCTTAAGATTATTAACAGCAAATAGCTTGTGTTGAAGTTTTTAATCTTAAAGTCTTTTATTACTTTTGCAGTATGGCAAAACAAGATGATATTTTTAAGAATGTTATTTCGCACGCAAAGGAGTATGGATATATTTTTCCATCAAGCGAAATATACGATGGTTTGAGTGCAGTATATGACTATGCTCAAAACGGTGTAGAGTTAAAGAGAAATATTAGAGAGTACTGGTGGAAATCCATGGTACAAATGCACGAAAATATTGTAGGAATTGATGCCTCAATCTTTATGCATCCAACCACTTGGAAGGCTTCAGGTCACGTTGATGCATTCAATGACCCTTTAATTGACAATAAAGACAGTAAAAAAAGATATAGAGCAGACGTTTTAATTGAAGACTACTGTGAAAAATTACACCAAAAAGCATTAAAAGAGATTGAAAAAGCGAAAAAACGCTTTGGTGAGTCTTTTGATGAAGAACAGTTTATCGCTACCAATCCACGTGTTGTAGAGTATTACGCAAAGAAAAAAGAAATCTTAGCGCGTATGGCTCACGGATTAGATACAGGAGATTTAGCTGATGTAAAAGCGCTAATCGAAGAGTTAGAAATTGCTGACCCAGATACAGGTTCTAAAAACTGGACGGAAGTACGTCAATTTAACTTGATGTTTGGTACTAAATTAGGGGCTTCTGCGGATACAGCGATGGATCTTTATTTGCGTCCAGAAACAGCACAAGGTATTTTCGTTAACTTCTTAAACGTTCAGAAAACAGGACGTATGAAGATTCCTTTTGGTATTGCACAAACAGGAAAAGCATTCCGTAACGAGATTGTTGCGCGTCAATTTATCTTCCGTATGCGCGAATTTGAACAGATGGAAATGCAGTTCTTCGTGAAACCAGGTGAAGAAATGAAATACTACGAGTATTGGAAAGATACCCGTCTAAAATGGCATTTATCCTTGGGAATGGGAGCGGAAAATTACCGTTACCACGACCACGAAAAATTAGCGCACTACGCTAATGCAGCTACCGATATCGAATTCAACTTCCCATTCGGATTTAAAGAATTAGAAGGAATTCACTCGCGTACAGATTTCGATTTAAAAGCACATGAACAATTCTCTGGTAAGAAGTTGCAGTTTTTCGACAACGAAACCAACTCATCTTATGTTCCTTATGTAGTAGAAACATCGGTAGGATTGGATCGTATGTTCTTATCTGTTTTCTCTAAATCTCTACAAGAAGAAACACTAGAAGACGGAACAACGAGAACGGTATTAAAATTACCAGCTGTATTAGCACCAACAAAAGCGGCTATTTTCCCATTGGTAAAAAAAGATGGTTTACCAGAAATTGCGCAAGCAATTATTGAAGATTTGAAATGGGATTTCAATGTGGCATATGATGAAAAAGATGCGGTAGGACGTCGTTACCGTCGTGCTGATGCTTTGGGAACTCCATTCTGTATTACTGTGGATCACCAAACATTAGAAGACAAAACAGTAACCATCCGTCACCGCGATACGATGAAACAAGATCGCGTGGCAATTGCTGATCTTCGCAACCTCATCAATGAAGAAGTCTCCATGAAAAACTGGTTAAAGAAAATGATCTAAAAATTTAGCTAATAATAACGAGAGGGTGTCCCAAAAGGACACCCTCCTTTTTTTGTTAGCCTACGGCTTGAATAGGGAGATAGATTCATCAAACACCAAAACAAAGGTAAACTCAGTGAGATAAAGGAGCAATGGGTGCGATTAATCGCTTCCAATTCATTACTTCTAGTCCATACGTTTAAAAAACAAATAAAAATTAAAATAAAAAGACTTTTTAAATGTTTTAATTTAATAAATTTATAATAATTAACATATTTAAAAATTGACTATGAAAAAAATTGTATTATTCGCCTTATTTGCTTCCCTAGCTTTAGGCTCATGTGGAGACAAAACAAAAGATGCTGACCAAACGGCAACAGCGTTGGTCGCTAAACCAACGCCACCCACAGCCGAAGGAACGCTTCGCGTACTCTTTGTAGGCAATAGTCATACCGAATACTTCGCTAGTTTTCCCCAAGTTCTCGAAGCCTTAGCCAAAGAAAACAGCAAACCGCTTGAGGTAAAGAAACTAGTCGAAATGGGCGTAAGCCTTGATCGCATTCTCGCTTCCAACAAAAAAGAAGCGGATAAAATCTTCAGTGCCACTGATGCTGATGGCAACTATTTTGATTTCATCATCCTACAAGAATCAACGCCTGTAGCAATCCAAGATTTAGAGGATTACAAAGCAAACGTAAAAACCATACATGATTTAGCGACTAAAAACAGTCCAGAGGTCGCTACGTATATTTACGGGCTAACTGCTCCTTTTGAATACAATGGGTCCGATTATAAAGAGTACCAACCGATCTTACAGGAAAATGGCGTAATGGTGGCTCAATCCGTACCCAATACTGGATATTTGAATTTCTCCGCTGTATTGGGTGCTGCCTATCAAGGGAAAGAAGGCTACATTGCCGTTGTTGAGGGAAAGGATCAATTGCGCTTTACGGATAGTTCCCATCATATGTTGAATGATGCTGTATTTGTAAACAGCATCGTCCTCTATCAAACGCTATTTGGAGAAACGCCAAAAATACCCCAACAATTACCTCTGAGCACAGGTACTACTGATCATGATGGCATCAAAATAATGGATGTCGAAAAAGGAGTAAGTAATCCTGGTGCTTTGCTTAAAATTGCTGCAAATTTCAAATAAACCGATTACTGGTAAAAGCAGGACTCGTCCTGCTTTTACTTCTTTATCTGGATTTATCCCTAACACCAGGTCTTTTCTTAATGTAGGTTAAGCACATATCCTGCAACAGAACCGTATTTTTGTATCATTGATAATCACAAAATATAAACCATATGAAAAAAATAGTTTTATTCGTTGTAGCTGCCTTATTTTCAGTTACTTCATTTGCACAAACAAAATGGAATGTCGATCCTATGCACTCCTTTTTAAACTTTTCGGTTAAACACTTAGGCATCTCCTTTGTGGATGGTCGCTTTGACAAATACGAAGGTACTTTTGTAGGCAACCCAGAGGATTTAACAAAAGGTACATTCAATTTTACAGTTGATTTAAACAGTATCAACACCAGTGTAGAAATGCGTGACAATCACTTAAAATCAGCTGACTTTTTTGATACAGCAAAATATGCTACAATGAAATTTGAAAGCAAGTCAATCAAAAAAACAGGCAAAGATAAATACGAATTAGTAGGAAACTTAACAATCAAAAATATTACCAAACTGGTAACCTTTCAATTGACTTATGGTGGTTTATTGGCAGATGATGGAAATGGGAATACAAAACTAGGTTTTCAAGCCAAAACAACGATCGATCGCTTTGACTACGAGGTAGCTTATGACCCAACAGGTCAAGCCATTGGAAAAAATGTTGATATTACGGTAAACTTAGAATTTAGTAAGGCTAACTAATCCTTTATAATACCTTCAAATGAAAAAGGCTTGCGCTAGTAGCAAGCCTTTTTTTATATTTCTTCATTGTCAATCACAACTAGATTATATGCAACATGCTGTACGGCAGCCTCGCGAATCCGATCTGCTACTTTGGATACAGGAACGGGCTTATACGATGTAAATAACCCTAGTCGATTGAGAAAATTCAAGGTCTTTACTCCCCATTCTTCTCCTTTGCGATCGGAATTAGGGCGAATGAGTGAACTTGGGCGAATGATAATCGTTCGATTAAAATGCAATTGCGCAATCGCTTGTTCAATGCGACCTTTAAGGTAGAGATAAAACACTTTGCTGTGGTAATTAGCTCCCATAGAAGAGACTAAAACAAACGTCTGTACTGATTTTGCTTTACAGTATTTAGCAAATTGTACGACATAGTCATAGTCAATATGCCACTGATTTTCTTTACTTCCCGCTTGTTTTTTGGTGGTTCCCAGACAGCTGAATGCAACATCTCCTTCGATCAAGTGATGCCACTCATTCATCTTTTCAAAATCTACAACATGGCAAATCAGCTTGGGATGTTGGATATCCCAAGAGCTTCGTACGAATATTTCGACAAAATGATAGCGATCATCACACAGCAGTTGACGCACTAATACTTTTCCAACGGCTCCAGTAGCCCCAATAATTACAGCTCTCATAAAAGTAATTTACAAAAAAAAATAATGCGACTACTTTCTTTTTTTAGTCGATTCTCTTCTTATTTGTTCACTGAATGCGGTGCAAGCATGTGTTTTGGATCCAATAATTCATCTAGTTGTTCTTGAGTCATCAGTTGATGAGCGAGAATTAATTCATAGACTCCTTTACCTGTTTCAAGTGCTTCTTTCGCTATTTTTGTACTTGCTTTATAACCAATATAAGGGTTCAATGCCGTTACGATTCCAATACTGTGCAACACTTGTTCCTTCGTATGGGTTGCATTGGCTTGAATCCCAGTAATGCACTTTGTTGTTAGGGTATCCATGGCTTGACTCATCCATTGTATGGATTCCATTAAGCTGTGTACCAATACAGGTTCCATCACGTTTAATTGCAATTGAGCTGCCTCAGAAGCCATGGTAATAGTCATATCGTTTCCGATTACCTTGAAACAAACTTGATTGACTACTTCTGGAATCACGGGATTAACTTTCCCTGGCATAATAGA
Source organism: Myroides sp. C15-4 (assembly GCF_050522745.1). NCBI lineage: Bacteria > Pseudomonadati > Bacteroidota > Flavobacteriia > Flavobacteriales > Flavobacteriaceae > Myroides > Myroides sp. C15-4. The sequence continues at coordinate 51,759 of NZ_JBMVQX010000012.1, forward strand.
AGATCCAGGTTGCATGGCAGGCAATTGAATTTCTGCCAATCCCGTACGAGGACCAGAAGACAACAGGCGTAAGTCGTTACACATTTTGGACACCTTGATAGCCACTTTTTTTAGCGCATTAGAATACGCCACTAATCCACTGGTATCTGAAGTTGCCTCAATGAGGTTAGCTGCTGAAATAACAGGCTGTTGCATAAGCGCACCCAAATTTTCTGCGCAAAGTGCTGCATAACCAGGAACGGCATTTAATCCCGTTCCAATAGCTGTTGCCCCCATATTGATTTCCAAAAATGAATGGCTTGCCTCCTCTAACTTACCAATTTCTCGTTCTAAAGTAAAGGCAAAAGCTCCAAATTCTTGACCTAACGTCATGGGAACAGCATCTTGTAATTGGGTACGTCCCATTTTAAGCACCTCTTTAAACTGTGCTTCTTTTTCTTTTAATGCAACAACTAAACGAGTTAGACTTGCCACAACTACTTGATTCATTTCAAATAATGCAACTTTAAATGCAGTAGGATAGGCATCATTAGTCGATTGTGAAAGGTTTACATGATCATTCGGTGAACAATATTGGTAGTCCCCTTTTTCGTGTCCTAAAAGCTCTAAAGCACGATTGGCAATAACCTCATTGGCATTCATATTGGTCGATGTTCCCGCTCCACCTTGAATCATATCTATAGGAAAATCACTGTGAAATTGCCCTGCTACTAATTCTTTACACGCCGTTTCAATAGCTTGATAAATGGATTTTTCTAATAGATTGAGTTCAAAATTTGTTTTCGCTGCAGCCCATTTTACTAGCGCTAAACCTCTAATAAAAGCGGGGTAATTTGCTAATTTCTGTTGAGAAATAGCGAAGTTTTCAATCGCACGTTGCGTTTGTACGCCGTAATAGGCGTCAAGAGGAACCTCAATTTCCCCAATTAAATCGCTTTCAATTCTAGTTTTTTTCATCTCTTTTTTTTATTCTTTTTCGATTCCTTATATGTAATAGATTCTACGTTGTATTTAATACAAAAAATCCTATTCTTCAAAAGTACCAGCTACATAGTATAATTTTCCTCCTAAAAGCTCGAAAGTAGAATGTTCATCATGCTGGTGTTCCACGCCCGACTGATCTCTAAAAGACGCGCGAAACGTCACAGTTGTAGCCGTTGCTTCTTTTATTTTTAATCCCAACCATTGATTTTCCTTTGCCCATTGTAAGATTGACTTTTTACTGTACAGATGGCGCGTACGCGGATGTGTTGTATCAATTAAGTAGTTTGCATTAGCCAAGACATAAGCTGTATAACGAGAACGCATTAGCGCTTCTGCGGAGATTGGTTGTTGTTGGCCTTTTAACAAGGGCAAGCAACACGCTTCGAGTGTATGTTCACTTCCACAAGGACACATCATCTTCTTACTGTTTTATTTTTTCTTGGAGATCCTCCACAATTTTTTGCATCTTGGCCAAACGAACCAAAGCGTCGTCCTTGGTTTCAACATCTATCATACGCTGTAATTGTTTGGTAATTTCAACGGCAAATGCTTGAGCAATGTCGTGTTTTCCCTGCTCTATCAGCTGCATCAATTCAAGTATTGCTTTCTCCATACTCTTTCTTCTAATTTCATATACTATACAAAGATATTGGTTGTGTTGATTTAAACTGGCTTTTTATTTGTGTTATTTTCGAGAAACACCTTCTCGCCCATGTTACAAGACGTACTCCATCTCTTTTTACCACACTACTGTTGTGGTTGTTCCACTTTACTTTTGCAACAGGAAGACCTACTTTGTGTTAGCTGTCGTACGTTCCTGCCCTTTACGGATCAGCATTGCCATACTCCAAACGAAGCACTCAATAAATTTTATGGCAAAGTAAAAATCAACCATGCTAGCTGTATGTTGTACTATACCAAAGAAGGAATTGTATCGCGTTTACTCCATCAATTGAAATACAACAACCAGCCTAAAATTAGCTATACCTTGGGAAGAATGTATGCCGAACTCCTTGCAGAAACGGCTCATTTGGATACTGTTGACTATCTCATTCCCGTGCCCATGCACAAGAGAAAACAACGCCAACGAGGCTACAATCAAGTCGATGGATTTGCTGATGCGCTCGCTTATTATTTTGGAATTCCCGTAAATAGAACCTTGCTTACCAAAATAACACATACCCCGTCTCAAACAACCAAAACCTTTCAAGAGCGCATCAAGACAAAAATCACAACCTTTTACCTTGGCGATTCTTCTTCTTTTATTGGAAAACACTTGCTTTTATTAGACGATATTTTAACCACGGGAAGTACATTGGAGACCTGCGCCAAATTATTGCTTCAAATACCTGGGTGCAAGGTGAGTATTTTGTGTTTAGCATACACAAAATAAAGTTTTTACGGGTTGATATTTTCTAAGTAAAAAATATAATTGTTACTTTGTCTTTTCAAAACAAAACTATGTCTAAGTTTCGTCTATATTTTTTTACTTGTTTACTCATTTTATGTGTAACTTGTTTTTCCAATTGTGCTAAGAGAGGTTTTATATCAGGGGGTCCTATGGATACCTTACCTCCCGTTGTATTAAAGAGTTATCCTGAAAATTATTCCATCAACTTTGATAAAGAAGTGATCAAAATCGAATTTGATGAATTCATCAAATTGAAAAACATCACCCAGAATTTGATTGTTTCTCCACCGTTGAAAAACAATCCTGAAATTCAACCGATGGGAGGACCTAAAAAGGAATTAACCATCCAGCTTAGAGATACTTTGCTCCCAAATACCACCTATAGTTTCAACTTTGGAGACGCTATTATTGACAATAATGAAGGTAATGTATTACCTCAATTTAAGTATATATTCTCTACGGGAACCTATATCGATTCCTTAAAACTAGAGGGAACAATACAATCCGCTCATCAACTGAAAACGGACAATTTTGTCAATATTATGCTTTATGATGCCAAAACATTCAAAGACTCAACAGTTTACAAAGAAAAACCGCTATATATCACCAATACCTTAGATTCTCTTACTACCTTCTCGATTGAAAATATTAAGGCAGGCACGTATTATTTAGTGGGATTGAAGCAAAAGACCAACAATTATAAATTTAATCCGGAACAGGATAAAATTGCCTTTATTCAAGATTCTATTGTCATTCCAACAGAGGACAAATACAATTTGGTGCTTTTTAAATCTGAGGAGGCATTTGTTGCTAAACGACCTGCTCAACTTTCAGAGAACAAATGGTATCTTCCTTATATCGGCAATAGTAAAGGGACACAAGTAAAGGTGTCTAAAAATGACAGTTTAATTCGCAGTGTATACACGCCTTTGGAAGGCAAAGACACCCTTCAAGTTTGGTTTCCAAAAGTTGTGGCAGATTCCTTGCATTTTACGGTAACTAACGAGGATTACGCTGAAACTTTTACGGTGCGTCCTCGTGCAAAAATGAAAGAGATTGACACCTTAAAAATCAGTGCTAAAAACAGTATCATTGACTTTAAGGAGAATTTCGCCTTAAAAATGACAACACCGCTTGGTCAGGTGAACAAAAGTCTAATCAACATCATCAATAAAGACTCCCTTCCTGTTTCTTTTGAGGTTCAAGAAATTGCAGCGGAGCAAAAAATAGTTTTGCTCTTCGAAAAACTGCAAGAGGAATTATACAATATTCAACTGATGCCTGAGGCGATAACCGATTTTTTTGGACAAGGTAACGATTCCCTTCAATATACGTTAAAGACAAATAAACACAGTGATTATGGGAACTTAAATCTGAATTTAAGTGACGTTAAACGCTACCCTATTATTGTAGACCTGATCGATGAGCAGGAGAAAGTGTACTTCACACAAGTGATCCAAGAGCCTCAGACCATTGTGTTTGATTTACTCCCACCACGCAAGTACTTTGTTCGCGTGATTTACGATGACAATAAAAATGGTCAATGGGATACGGGATATTATTGGGATAAACGCCAACCTGAAGAAACCTTTTACTCCAAAGAAGCCATCGATTTACGCGCCAATTGGGATATCAATCAGGACATGAGTCTAGCGGAATAACGCACCGCTAGCCCCCTTTTTATTTCTCTAATTTCTTAAACGCTCGATAACAGATAAAAGAAACCAACAGGCCTACAACAACAAGTACTGCCCACAGCATAGTATTCATCTGTTTTGCCTTAGCCTCCTTTGCCCTTTGTTCCTTTAGATCATCTAGGAGAACCTGAACGTCAAAGTCATGTGTTTTAACAGTAGGCAATAGTGCGGGAATTTCATTCTTGAAATATTCAATATCGTACTGGGGAACGTCTTTCGTTGAAGTATTGACTTCTACTGTATAATGGGTATGTGCATCGAGATATGCCGTAGCAAATCGCGTTAAAGAATACGTTTGAACGGATATAATGTCCAGTGGAATATTACTGCCATTATCAATCTCAATATAAGGATTGCGAACCAACACATCATCGAGAACCCATTCATTGCGCTGTTTAGATGACAGCGTAAAAGGCACGGCTACTTTTGTAATTGAATCTCGCAAGACTGCCTTGCGGTAATAATCACGAGGTGCGGCGATCTCAAAGACAATTTTATTGAGTATATAGCTCAAATCTTGCGCAACAAAGGATACTGTTGTTTTCTTGTCCTTCGCACCAAGGGTACTCTTGTCATAGCGCAACTGCGTTGGGCTAAACTGTCCATAGGTCTTTGTCCCCACAATTGTACTAACCTTATTTACTTTTAGTGGTGTTGTTTGATTGTTTATCAACTCCATCTCATAGTATAAATAACGCCCTTCGGGAAGGGATACAAACAACGTTTCTTCCTCTCGTTCGGACGAAGCATAGGTATAAATCGGTGTTTTTTGTTTGACAATAAACCACTCTTGCTTATCGTTACTTCCTTTCACCGAAGCACTTAGCGCAACATCGGCTTTATTTATTGTAATATAGAAATCCGTTATTTTCTTTTTTTCGGGATTGTGAATGACAAAGCGATTGATGCTATCTCGCTCAACGCTATCTAGTACAGGATGATCAACAATCTTCGTTTCATTCGCTGTTGGCTGTACCGCTCTGATAAAATAGGGAACCTCCATGCGATTGCCTTGCTCTTGCTGAACAATACGAAGATTCGTTCCCTTTGGCTTTGCATTACCGACTAATCGATGATCCAATTCAATGTTATAATATCCACTTTCTTGTACAGGAGCCAGATCTGCCTTATAGATTTTCTCTTGCGCATATCCCGATGGCACACTTAGAAAACAAGTACTTCCCATCAAGAATAACGCAATCGTCTCTCTCTTTGTCATGTGTAATTCTTTTGATCTCAATTTAAAATACCTTATGCTGGTGTGTTCAAATCCTTATCCTCTTTATTTTCTTTGTCTTTTAGCAACAATTTAATGCGCTCTAAAAGGAAAGATACAACTAAAAGAATAATACCCAGCACAACAAATGAAGCGATCTTTCCCCCTTGGTTCATACGCCAAACATCGTATAAATAGAACTTCAATACAATAATACCAAAACTGATAAGCGATAATTTTCTCAACTCTGCTTTCTCTTTGTTGATACCAACAATCATCAGCAACATAGCCATTAATCCCCACAGAATTGGATACCCATAGGCATGCACATCGCCCAATATCGCTTTATACGTTTCTTCTGTACTCCTGATCCAAATCACGAGATTATCAAGTTCTACAGAAGATAGCAATACTAAAGAGCCGAATAAAAGCGCATGTACCCATTTATACGATTGATCTTTAAGCAGGTAAATTTGACGGTAAAGTCTAAAGTAGAAATAGATAAAAGCGCCAATGCCCAGCAAGTGTAAGCTAAAATAGCCTGAATTATATTCGCCATAGTAGAAAATATCTTTTCGCAAAGCAACAACTGCAATGGTAAATAGCAACAACAATAAACCTGATACAACGAGCGCAATGGAGTAAAACAGCTTGGTCATTTGTTTTTTGTATAAGGTAACATAAACGGTAGCAAACACGAGGGTGTATACAACTAAGCTCAAAAATTTGTATAGTCCATCAGTTACAGCTCGATGGGGATACTCAATACGAGTGGCGACCTGATAGGAAATTTCCAAAAACCCGATCCCATATGCTATGACAAGTAAAAGAATAGCAAGTACTTTGTGTATTTCACCACTTGTTGGTTGTTGGATCCCTTTTAAGCCAATCGTTTCTTCTTCCTGTATTGGTTTTTTGGCAGCAACCGTATAGATGAAGAAAAAGGATAAGAGCATAACTATACCGGTTACCGTATATTGATTGATTATAATAGGCAATACATCTAGTAACACGTTTTTATCTTCTTCAAGGTTATACACCAAGTTTGGTGTAAAATCACGAAGATCCATCAAGTAGGATAAAAGGGTAAGCACGCTGAGAATAATTGATCCAATTCGGAATAGATTCGCTTTGGTTCGCGTCCAGATCCAGAATAAGACACTCATCTCTACGGCCCATACAATGGTAATATACACCTTACTCAACTGTACTGGGATTGCTAAAGATACCAATCCGATGGTAATTGCTAAGAGGGTATAAATAAAATTTTTGTCAACTGCTGTTGTTTTAGTTCGCATTGTAAGCACAATGAATAGTGCATTAACGAGGGCCATTCCAATAATAATAACCCCTAAATAATTGGTACCTGCACTATTTGCTTGCACCATAAAGAAACAGATCAAGGTGGTAAAGTTAACCACAGTGATGTACAACAACTGTCCGACATTTGATTTTTCTGCAGTAGTCTTGATATAGCGCAAGACTAACAAAACCATGAATTGCACAAAGAACAAGCTGATGAAAAATATAGCGCTAAACTGAAGGGCTGTATTGACTTTGAGTATGATCCAAGAAAACAGGTACAAATAGGTCAATACATAGCTAAACTTATCCACAAGCAGCCATTTCTGGCGGACAGCCACAATAAGAACTCCTGTATTAAGCAAAAAGATATACGAGAACAACACCACGTGATTTCCATTGCCTGTACTAATTAAAAGAGGTGCTAACATCCCCCCAATAAAGGCAAAAATAGCGAGTTCTTGTCTCTTATATGCAAGGGATAAACCAACAGCCAGTATCGTAATTACAATTAAAATAATAAAGGTTGTGGTTTGATTAAATATCTCATATTCTCGAAAAGCGAGCGTAATGGTCGTATAAAAAATAGCCAAACTTCCCCCCATGAGAACAGAAGAAAAGACGTGGTATTTTGCACTAAGTTTATGAGCAATTCCCGCAACGATACCGCCAACGACAACACCAAGAGCCACGCGCCCTATTTCATTGATCCAATCTTGATCGATCGCATATTTTACAAAAAAACCAATCCCTAAGACCAAGGTAATTACTCCAATAGCATTGAGCCAGTTTAATTCTTTTATCGCTTTGACCAACTTGCTATCTTGCGGTTCTTTTGACACGTAATTCGCCCTAGGATTAACGCCTTCTTCTGAATCAGCAGGCTGCATTTGGCTAGCAAAATCAGGTATAGGCGGAGGCATTGCAGTTGATTTTTGTTCCTCTTCAGGTTTAGTGATGATTTGCAAGGGCTCTGGAACAACCACTTCTTCTGCCAGTGGAGAAATAAGAGTTTCAACAGGATCAACCTCAATTGGCGGTGAAACGACAGCGGATTTCTCTTCTTCTGTAGCGATAGCTGCTGGTTTTTCGTCTTGCTGATTTCCTTTGAGCCTAGCGAGATCTACTTTTAAATGCTCTAGCGTTTCACGTAAACCGTGGACCATTCGATTCGATCGTTCAAGTTCTGTGTTGACCTTATCAAATTTAGTTGTTACTCTTATAAGCAACACAACTGCTACAACTAGCAGGATAAAAGATAGAAACTCCATAGGCTTACGCTTTAATGTACAAGAACAATTCCCAAACTAGGTCAGTTAAGTGAATCCTCTTGGACTAATTACCAAAATTAACTAAAAAAACAACCGTTTTTACTCCCTAATGCTAGTGAATCTAGGTATTTTTTTACATTTTTTTGTGCAAATAGAACGCAATCTCCCAACACCCCTGCGTTTATAGCCCATCTTGCGAATCGTTAAAACCCAAAAGCAAAATAGTTAGCTTAAAAAGGATTGCAACAGTAAAGAAAACCAACCAACACCCTATAGTACTGATCGTTATATACTGAGTTAAAATACTGTTAAAATAATTTTCCCACCTATTCCTGTTCTACATTTGAGCTGTGAAAATTAAAATTTAGTCTACGATGAACACAACAAAAATGATTGTAGCTACTGCATTTGTGGCTATCACTTTTGCTTCTTGCAAAGAGATCAAAGAAGCACCTGTAACAGAAGAAACAACAACGGAAGTAGTAGAGGCTACAGCTCCTCAAGCCACAGACACGAAAGCCTTAGTTGCTTCTTGGACGCAACCCAACCCCATTAATGACAAAGAAGTACAAGGTTTCGAATTAAAAGAGGACGGAACAGCGGCTTCTATTAATATGGCTACGCTTAAAACCAATACCTGGTGGGTAGAAGGCGATCAATTGTTCTTGGAACAAGAGAGTATTGGAAACGGCACATCAAGTCTTGACACGGTATCCTACAAATTTGAAGTAGTGGATAACACGACCTTACACCTTCTACAAGGCGACTCAAAAGATACCTTCACAAAACAGTAAAAACATGGGAATTGAAATAAGAAAAGCTACTCCGCGGAGTAGCTTTTTATGTTGAAAACGACGTCACTTCTAGTGGAACATCTTAGTTTTTAATTTCAATTGCATCAGCATCTTTCAAAAAGGCAAATCGGTTTCTCGCTTTGTCTTGTGCAGCTTTATCTAAAACAACATAGCGAATCACTTCTCCTTCAAGAGGATCGATTAAATACTGCCCCATATAATCAATGGCTTGTGAATGTCCTGTATATTGGTTGTCGTTTTGATCTTCTCCACAGCGATTAACTCCAATCACATAGCTCATATTTTCAATGGCACGCGCTTTTAAAAGCGTATCCCAAGCATAGATGCGCTGATCAGGCCAGCTAGCAACATAAAGCAATAGATCATAGGCTTCGCCAACATTGCGGGCAAAAGCAGGAAAACGCAAATCATAGCATACCAACGGGCAGATTTTCCATCCGTTGTATTCAATAATCAATCGATCCATACCTGGTGCATAAACTTTCTCCTCTCCTGCAAGTGAAAATAAATGGCGCTTGTCATAGGTTTGAAACTCTCCCGTAGGAAGAATAAAAAACAGGCGATTGAAAAATTGGTTGTCTTCCTTAATCACCACACTCCCTGTTAACGCAAAATGATGCGTTTTACAGCACGTTTGCAGTTCTTGGATAAATGTATCTTCCATTGTCATAAAAACGCGCTCAGGATTCATCGTAAAGCCTGAGGTGAACATCTCAGGAAGAACTACCAAGTCCGTTCCTGCTTCGATATGATTCAACTTATTTTTAAAATAGGCGGTATTTTGTTCGACATCCTCCCAAACCAAAGGGGCCTGAATTAGTGCTAATTTCATACGCGAGTTTTAAGTACCTTCAAAAGTACAAAATATTATTGGGATGCTATTTTCCATTACGCACGAAATCAACCCTTGTTTATCCTGAAAGTACAAACCAAAAAAGGAGAAACGATCGTTTCTCCTCCTCTATTTTTAATGATTTTCATGGGTGCAAAGCTCGCTGTACTTCGCTAATATTTGTTTAAAGAACACGAAATCTACTTCGCTTTTATATTCGATTTTAGCCCATCGCTTCGGAGATCCATTGGCCATTCTTTTAGCAATATACTCTTTCTTGGTTGCTTTAAAATCAGCCAGTGCTTGTTTATACTCTACTTTATAGTTTTTTGAATCAATATAGTTTTCTTGCAAATAATCATGGAAAGCCTTGCAATCCTTATCCATTAGCATCATATGTCTGGCAGTCTCGCGATCGGTTCTGCGATAAGCGGCATGGAAAAAGAAGAAGTAATCGGTTTTTGCTACGGGAAAATAAAAATGAGTAAAAATTAATTTCCCATTATCTAAAAACAACAGTTGGGCATACGGAACATCTTTATACGAGTTCAACGGAAAGAAATCAATAAAATACTTATCTGAAAACTCGTATTTTTTATCAAACTTTCTTACGCGAACAGGATAATATACCGTAGACAATTTTTCATCCTTTTTATCGAAAACTTCGACTGAAACTACATCTCTAGATGAAACAGGACGATAGTCTTTTGCCCCCTCGCTCTTAAACTTAAACTCGTAAGGATCGGTATATTGAGAACCGAAAACGGTGAACTTCTCTCTAATTTTTCCTGTTTCTTTTGAACCATTTTTGAATGTAAGAACCGTTTTTCCATAATTTACATCTGTACCTGCGAATCCGAGTTGTCCGTAAGATACAAAGGAAATACACAGCACGATCATTGTTAGTAGTAAGGTTTTCATTTGCTTTTAAACTTTTGTTAATAAAAACCAAATGTATGTTAATAGATTTTAATTTTAAAATTTTTATTACCTCAAAACATAAAAAATTAAACCATATTTTCCTTATTTCACGCACACTTTATCAATCGTTTTTTTACATTCAGCTTTTCAAGCTAGTATCACCTATTCTTTTTACAGCAAACTGAGGAAAACCAGAGGTTAAAAACACGTACATAAAAAAAGCAGAACTCATGGTTCTGCTTTTTCCTTTTTCAAAAAAATATTAAAATCTACTATAATGCAGCTTTAAGGTATTCTCTATTCATACGAGCAATATTCTCTAATGAAATACCTTTTGGACATTCAACCTCACAAGCACCTGTATTTGTACAGTTACCGAAGCCCAAAGCGTCCATCTCAGCGACCATATTCATCACGCGGTCTGTCGCTTCAACTTTACCTTGTGGCAACAAAGCAAACTGAGAAACTTTAGCTGAAACGAATAACATAGCTGATGAGTTTTTACACGTTGCAACACAAGCTCCACATCCGATACAAGTTGCTGCATCAAATGAACGGTCAGCATCGTGCTTAGGAATTGGAATAGCGTTAGCGTCTTGTGTATTTCCTGAAGTATTTACCGAAATAAATCCTCCAGCATGTTGAATTTTATCAAAAGCGGTACGGTCTACTACTAAATCCTTAATTACAGGGAAAGCTTTTGCTCTAAATGGCTCAATATAGATTGTATCACCATTTTTGAACTTTCTCATGTGTAACTGACAAGTAGTAACCCCTCTATCTGGTCCGTGTGCTTGTCCATTAATAAATAACGAACACATTCCACAAATACCTTCACGACAGTCGTGGTCAAATGCTACGGGATCATCCCCTTTCTCGATAAGCTCATTGTTTAACACATCAAGCATTTCTAAGAAAGACATATCAGGAGAAACATCGTTAATTTTATATTCAACAATTTTTCCTTGTTCTTTAGCGTTTTTTTGACGCCATATTTTTAATGTAAGATTCATCTGCATCGAATTTTTACAACAAGATATGATTCAAGAATCAATACCTCAATATTATTTATAACTACGAGTTACCAACTTAATATTTTCATACACCAAGTCTTCTTTGTGTAGAACAGCGTCTCTAGGATTTCCTTTGTACTCCCATGCAGCAGCATAAGCAAAGTTCTCATCATCACGTTGTGCTTCTCCTTCTTCTGTTTGGTGTTCCTCGCGGAAGTGTCCTCCACAAGATTCTTCACGGTGTAAAGCATCTTTTGCGAATAATTCACCTAACTCTAAGAAGTCAGCAACTCTTAGTGCTTTTTCTAACTCTTGGTTAAAGCTATCTGCAGTTCCAGATACTTTCACGTCTTTGTAGAATTCTTCTCTCAATGTTGCAATTTCATCCATTGCCTCATTTAGACCTTGCGCATTACGCGCCATACCTACTTTATCCCACATGATTTTACCTAATTTCTTGTGGAAATAATCTACTGAATGCGATCCTTTATTATTCATTAAGTGATCGATCATATCTTGTACATTTTTCTCCGCAGCGTCGAATTCTGGTAAAGTAGTAGGGATCGTACCTGTACGAATATCATCAGCTAAGTAATCCCCGATTGTATAAGGCAATACGAAGTATCCATCGGCTAATCCTTGCATCAAAGCAGAAGCTCCTAAACGGTTTGCTCCGTGATCTGAGAAGTTTGCTTCACCAATTACATAACATCCCTCAATCGTAGACATTAAGTTGTAATCAACCCAAACACCTCCCATAGTATAGTGAACGGCTGGGTAAATCATCATTGGTGTTGTGTATGGATCCTCGTCAACGATTTTCTCATACATCTGGAATAAGTTTCCGTATTTATTCTCTACAACGTCTCTACCTAATTTGTAAACTAACTTTGCATCGTTTTCATCTAAATGTTGAATACGCGCTTGTTCTTTACCGTAACGCTCAATAGCAGAAGCAAAGTCTAAGTAAACAGCTTCTCCAGTTGCGTTAACACCATATCCAGCATCACATCTTTCTTTTGCAGCACGAGACGCAACGTCACGTGGTACTAAGTTTCCGAATGATGGATATCTTCTTTCTAAGTAGTAATCTCTATTTTCTTCTGCAATTTGGGTTGGTTTTAAACGACCTTCTCTAATTGCAACAGCATCTTCCATGTTTTTAGGTACCCAAATACGTCCGTCATTACGCAAAGACTCTGACATCAACGTTAATTTTGATTGGTGGTCTCCTGTAACAGGGATACAAGTTGGGTGAATTTGTGTAAAACAAGGGTTTGCAAAGAAGGCTCCACGTTTGTGTGCTTTCCAAGCAGCAGTTACGTTTGATCCCATTGCATTCGTAGATAAGAAGAATACGTTTCCATATCCACCTGTAGCAATTACTACAGCGTGTCCTGAATGACGCTCAATCTCCCCATTAATTAAGTTTCGAGCAATAATTCCTCTTGCTTTTCCATCAACTAAAACTAAATCTAGCATTTCATGACGGTTGTACATTTTGATCTTACCACGACCAATCTGACGGTTCATTGCAGAGTATGCTCCTAACAATAACTGTTGCCCTGTTTGTCCTTTCGCGTAGAACGTACGAGAAACTTGTGTTCCTCCAAAAGAACGGTTGTCTAATAAACCACCGTACTCACGTGCCAATGGTACCCCTTGAGCCACACATTGGTCAATAATATTAGCTGAAACTTCAGACAAACGGTGAACGTTTGCTTCACGTGCACGGTAATCTCCCCCTTTTACAGTATCATAGAATAATCTGTAGATTGAGTCACCGTCACCTTGATAGTTTTTTGCCGCGTTAATCCCTCCTTGTGCTGCAATTGAGTGCGCACGACGAGGAGAATCTTGATAACAAAAGGCTTTTACATTATAACCTAGCTCTGCTAAAGTAGCAGCAGCAGATCCACCAGCTAATCCCGTACCTACAACGATAACATCAATGTTACGTTTATTCGCCGGATTCACTAATTTAATGTGGTTTTTATAATCAGACCATTTCTTATCGATTGGTCCTTGAGGTATCTTTGAATCTAATTTCATAATCAATTTCTTTAGGACTATTTAATAAAGTGAATGTATAATGGAATGATTGCGAATAAAGCAGGAACTAAATAGGCAAATAAGTAGCCAATGCCTTTAATCAAACAGTTATACTTTGGATTATTTATCCCTAAAGATTGGAATGCACTTGCAAAACCATGAGATAAATGGAATCCAAGAACAATCATTGCGATTACATATAAAATTGTGCTAATCAATCCTGTAGAAGGATCTTGGAAAAACTCAATTGTAATTTTATGTAAATCTTTATAACCATCCGCAAGTTTTAAATCTGTCCCTTTTTGGTAAAATGAAGTTCCTTTGATTTCTAACTGTCCCATTTCAACTGCTCTTACATCGATCGGTTGCTCTTGAACTGTTTTGTAAATAAATACAGGCTCTTCTTGACCTTCAATCTTAACTTCCATCGTTTGCAATGGCATAGTCGAAAAGTGCATTTTCGCCCAGAAATTTACCATGTGTGTTACGATAAAAACTAACAATAAAGTTCCCAATATCGCCATGTTACGAGAAGCCCACTTGCTGTTTGCACTAGCGTTGTTCTTCGCGTATCCAATCGGACGAGCTTTTTTGTTTTGAATCGTTAGAACTATACCATCAATCGCATGGAAAAGGATTGAGATATACGTTACGTAAGATAATACTTTTACAGCTGGATTAGTTGTCATGAATAAGGCATACTCATTGAATTTTGACGCATCCCCAAAAATCAACTGAAGATTCCCTACCAAGTGACCAACTAAAAACAAGCATAAAAATAACCCTGTAAGAGACATCCAATATTTCTTTGCAATGGATGACTTTAAAAGTGCAGATTTTGCCATAATGTAATTTTAATTGTTTTTCTTGAAAAAATCTCTCAAAAATACACCTAATTAACGTTATCCACAATGTGCGCACATCTATTTATACTCAATATAAACAAAGTTTTTCACATTATTTTCTTTAAAAAAAAATTATTGCTCAACTAGATTTAAGACTAAATAGTATATTTTTCTATAACATTCTAAAACGACTTTAAAATATTCGCATCGATAACAAGAATAAAGTCAGCCAAACCAAGATTGAGTTTTTCGAAATCTGCTACATTATCGCCCTCTACCATCGTAATTGTTGCTACTTTAAGCTGGGGCGCATAGTGATTTAAGTACCAATAAATCCCCTCATACTTATTGCTGTGGTAGGATCCGTTGTAGTGTACAAACAATTTATCTTGTTCCATGTTGGCTTGAATAAAATGTGCCATGGTCGCATCTTTAATCGCTTGTGCTTTAGGTAAATTCTCATTTACATGCTCTGCTTCAAACATGGTCAACATCTCTTTATAACTTGGCAATTCAGGATCATAAGGAAAAGGCAACGGAGCAATCCACGCTTTTTCTTCTACTTTTAACGTATCTAACGCTTCCATCCCCCCTTTAAATAACAAACTTGCATAACGACGCGGTACATTAGTAGCTACAAAAGGAAAGCGCTTTGCCTTGGCATATTCCACCAACGGTCGGTAATCGCCTTTGTAATTGTTCCACAAACGAACGGCTTGCAAAAACTCTTCCTCTTGGGTTTTTCCTGTTACATAAGCCGTTAATCCTTCCTGATTATCCGCCTCAAACATTTCCGCTCCTAAAACTAGCGCCTGATTTTCTCCCAAACTTTCGGTTACTTTTAGCTGCAACCAATGCCCTAATGAGTTATTGTGGTATTCGCCAAATAATACAACATCGGATTTTGCCAACTGCTTAATCATTTGTTTATACGTTACCTTCTTCCCTTTCGCATTGTAAATTTGATACGGCTGTCCTTCTCCCGCAAAAACGGTCCCTACTAACAAAGCGAATAATACGCTGTAAATATATTTCATGTTATCTGTGTTTTTATCTGCTTCAAAGATACTTCTATTTCAATAATTTAGAATAAATAAAAATAGAAAACCAATACCTTAAATGAGGATTTAACTAGAAGAAAGTTTTTTATTCCTTTTGCATCCTGTACTTTTGCCTGCTCAACAAAACACAAATAATGGTACAGAAATCGCTGATATATAAAAACATTCCAGTCAATTACTATGACAGCGGCAAGGGAACTACCTTGATCTTTTTACATGGCTTTTTAGAAAATGCCAAAATGTGGACAGACTACATGGATCACTTTTCTTCAAAGTATCGCGTCATTAGCTTTGACTTATTGGGCCATGGTGAAACAGGTTGCCTTGGTTACATTCATTCCATGGAAGACATGGCAGATGCCATTTTTGCAGTAATTACGCAGCTCAAGCTAAAAAAAGTAACACTGATTGGTCATTCTATGGGAGGATATGTCTCGCTTGCCTTTGCAGAACTATATCCTGATTTGGTAAAAAAGATCATCTTGATTAACTCAACAGCACGAGCAGATAGTCCTGAACGCATTGAAAATAGAAATCGCGCTATTGACCTAATTAAAAAAAATGCGCCGCTTTTTATCAATATGGCCATCAACAACCTCTTTGCAGATCACATCAGACCACTGCATCAACAAGCCATCGATCACGCAAGAGAAGAAGCTTTAAAAACACCCACTCAAGGCGTAATCGCCGCATTGGAAGGAATGAAAACGAGGATTGACAGAGAAGTCCTCCTCCACTTTGCTCCCTATGCGATTTCTTTTATCTTAGGGCAAGAGGATCCTGTCATGCCTTATGAAGAAACACAAGAACAAGCCATCGGCACAAACGCAACTGTCTCAACCTTAGCAGGTGGACATATGCTCCATATCGAACAAAAAGAAGCCTTACTACAACTCCTAACAGAACAGGTCAAAGGCTAATGAATAAAACAAAAAGCGAGAATTTACTTCTCGCTTTTTTTATATTGTTTCAACAAAGGGGGTCTCTGGATCTAAAATAAGTAAGATCAATTCGATCAATTCATCCCGAAAAGCAGTTAAAACTGATGGCGTGATGGCGTGATCGACCGTTCTACCTTCGCGTACACCGAAAAACAAAAAGCCTTCTCGGCGATTTTTGAACGAATATATCCCTGCTTCTAGCGTTTCTAAGTTCTTTTGATCCGCATACATCAAGGCATAGCACAGCAATTGGATGATCTTGTCATTCTTTAAGTGAGTCGTCAATCCTTCCCATTGGGAAAGTTTGACCTGATTTGCCTCCACTTTTCCAGATTTATAATCAATTACACGGATGGTGCCATTTCTACTTTCAATGCGATCAACAAAACCAAACAATTTAATCGGATAGGGCAAACGACTATCTTCCAACACGTGTTCTAGCCTCGTTTCCAACGCCAATAACTCGACCTGATCGCCTTGTTCTAACCCGCTTAATTCTTCTCTTAAAAAGTGATAAACATTGCGCTTCGCTACCTCAAATGCCAAGAGGTTCTTTCCCATCTTCTCCTTGTCACTGTTGTAAATTTCTTCAAATTGTTTCTGAACTTCTTCATCTGCCACTTGTTGGATGGCTTTAATCATTCCAACATCCAAGACTTGACCAACATAAGGCTGGTACAGATTTTCTAAAGCATTGTGAATAATGGTACCCAAAGTATTCAAGGCTACACTTTCTTCTACCTCCTCTACTTCGCGAATGCGCAAAACTTGTTGTACATAAAACTGTAGGGGATTTCGCAAATAGGCCGTTAAAGCTGAAGGCGAAAATCCTTTTACTGTAGCAATTTCCTTCAACTTTTCCATCAACTCCTCCGATTTTCCAATTGAAATAGGCGCATAAGCCTTGTCTGGCAAATAAGCGGAATAGGTCACATTAGTCAAGTGATGAGCAGCTTGTTTCTCCATTTCAAGTTGAGCTAAAAAGCGACTCTTCTCTCCAGCATCTATTCCTTCTGCCTGGGAGTTGTAAATCAAATACACCTGCTTGGCGCGCAAAAGCAGATGATAGAAGTGAAAGCTATAAATCGCATCTTTTTCTTTGTAGGTAGGCAAACCTAATTCTCTTTTTACATCATAGGGAATAAAGGACTGCTGCGTTTTGCCTGAAGGAAATTTTCCCTCATTGACAGAAGTGACAATCACCGTATCAAAATCCAACACCCTACTTTCTAAAATCCCCATGATTTGCAGGCCTTCTAAAGGATCTCCTTCAAAAGAAACCTCACTCATATCCATGATCTGTTTGTATAAAACATGAAGCAATTCGATCGAGTGGATAAATGGATATTTTTCACAATACGACAACAAGCGATTAAGCAGATTGTAAGTGGTAAACAAAAACGTTTTCATCAGACGATTTTGCTGGCTATCCACCGCTAATCTATTTTTGACTAGAATAATCAAAGCAATCAATCCCTTTAAAATAGCCGCTGGATCTTTATCACTCCACGCATCGAAAACAAGCCTTTTTTCTTCCGTATCACTTCCTTCTATCCACGATTCAAATCGATCAAAAGAGAAAAAAGTTAGGTTTTTTTTCTGAATCTCCGAAACGACGGTATCAACAGCAAATAGGCCTTCCATAACAGGACTCGTCAATACTTCCAGTACATCTCTATAGTAAAATACATACTGCTTTCCACCACGTCGTACCGCAGCCAAATGCATCTTGAATACTTTGTTTAAAAACAACTGTACAGGACTGCTATTTCCACTGTATCCCATAGTAATATTCAAACTACTTACAGTATGAGGTAACCCATACAAGACAGGTTGAAGTAAATTTTCATCGCCCAAGACAACGGCAATTTGATCCAAAGCAGTTCCCTTTGCCAAGGCTTGCTCAATCACGCCGCCAACAATCTTAGCTTGCCCAACACTCTTAGGGGTTTGAATAATTTCGATATTTTTTTCCTCCGAAAAATGAGTGGTAATCCATTCAAAAGGATGATTTTCATAGTAAGGCCACTGTTTTTTGATTCTTCTCAAAAACAAACCAGCATCGTGATAAGGATCATGTAAAAATACCGCATCAATATCCCAAAAAACACGGGCTCGACCTTCGACTAGGAAGTGCTGAATAATAACTTCCTCAGCCGCGTTTAACGCATTGAATCCCGCAAAATAATACTGATTGTCTTTGGTTTTCAAAAAATCCTGATGTCCCGCAACAGCCTCTCGGTAGATCATTCCTTGATAACCAATCTTTTTGCTTTTTAAATATTCGTAAAGCGCTGTATAATACAGTGGTATTTGCTCCCAGAACTGAAGATAATTTTTAATCAAATCCGTCTGTTGATCAACATTAACTGCCCAATGGTTAATATCTTCAATGTCTTTTAAATAACTAAAGACATGCGTTGGATTTAATAAGTAACGATCGACTTCATTAAAATCCTGCAACAACATGCGTGCCCAGTTTACAAAGTAATCAAAGTCCTCCGCTTGCTCCCCTACTTGATTTTTATAGACGTGATAAAACTCAAATAAAAGCTCAATTGAATCAATACCGCGAAGCTGAGCAATATCTTGCACCAACTCTTCGACACTGATAATACTAGGAGCAAAGACACTTTGATCGTAAAACTGTTTCAGTTGTTCAAGCAAAAAGACCTTTGCTCTTTTATTGGGCAATACCACAACCAAATCATGCATAGAAGAGGGAAAATTCCGCTTTATTTCTTCACTTAATCGATATAAAAAACGCTGTTGACTCATGTGACTAAAGGTACTAAAAAAAGGGCTTCGAATACTCGAAGCCCTTTTCTATCTTGTGATTATATTTCGTTCAATTATTTTTGTAATTGAATTTCAACACGTCTGTTTAACTCACGTCCTTTAACAGTTTTGTTTGAAGCGATTGGGTTTTCAGAACCATAACCTTTTGAAGTTAATCTGTTCGCGTCAACACCTTTCTCGATCAAGTAAACTTTAACTGCGTTTGCTCTGTTATCCGATAATGGCACGTTAATTTTGTCAGATCCTGTACTATCAGTGTATCCAGCGATGTGGAATTTAGCAGTAGGGAATTCTTTCATAATTTTCACGATGTTATCTAACACAGCGTAAGAAGCATCTTGGAATGTGAACTTACCAGTGTGGAATAAAATTGTTTTTCCATACTCATTAAGTTGTTTCACTTGCTCTTCTTTGATTTCAGGACATCCTCTGTTTGAAGCTGGACCAGGAACATCTGGACAATCGTCTAAATGATCAGGCACTCCGTCTCCATCTCTATCTGGCCAAGGACAACCTTTATTTTCTTTTGGACCAGGAACTTCTGGACACTCATCTAAATGATCTGGCACACCATCACCGTCTGTATCAGGACATCCGTTGAATTCTGGTAAACCTGGAACATCTGGACACTCATCTAAATGATCTGGAATACCGTCTCCGTCTGTATCAGGACATCCGTTGAATTCTGGTAAACCTGGAACGTCTGGACACTCATCTAAATGATCTGGAATACCATCACCGTCTGTATCAGGACATCCGTTGAATTCTGGTAAACCTGGAACATCTGGACACTCATCGTATTTATCTAAGATTCCATCTCCATCTGTATCTTTTCCACCAAATTGGAAACGAACACCAGCGAAGTGTTGCATGTGGCTTGCCACATCAATATCTGGCGTTCTTGTATCGTCAAATGAATGTTTATACGTTGATTGGAATGTTAATGCAATGTTTTCAGTGAACCAGATGTTTAATCCTAAACCTCCATTAACAGTTCCTGTACTTGCATCTCCCATAAAAGTATATCCCCCTCCAACTAATACGAATGGGTCAATAACTTTTGCTTTCAACATTTCTTTGAAGCTATACTTAACTTCTGCATCAATCCCGTAGTAAGATAAATCACCAGGGTTGAACTTATTGTATCCTGTAGCCTCAGTATCGATGAATTTTTCAATTTTATTCACTGATCCGACAACACCTAATGAAAATCCATCACCTAAGTATCTTGATACGTTTAGGTAAGAAACTGAAGGTAAAATATTCCAATCTGACGTTTGGAAATAACCTCCCATTCTGTGTGAAAACCCTTTAGCTGAACTAACCTTAGTGTTTACGGCATTCGCACCAATAGTTACAGCCCACGGGTGGTCAGCATCTTGCGCTTGAGTCGAAAGACCCGCACATAGTATTGCCGCTGCAATTAATTTGTTGAGATGTTTCATAACTTTATTTTTCTATTTATTGTAATGTTAAAACAAAAATACAATTATATGTCTAGTTAACAAATTTTATTCTTAACAATTATTGTTATTTACTAAAAAAAGTTAATAGTTAAATCACGTTTAATTCCTTACCTACTGTTGTAAAGGCTTGAATCGCATGATCTAGGTGTGCTTGCGTATGCGCAGCAGACAACTGCACTCTAATTCTCGCTTTCCCTTGAGGCACAACAGGATAGAAGAATCCAATCACATAAACACCATGCTGTAATAGGCGGTCTGCCATCTCTTGAGACAGCTTCGCATCATACAACATAACCGGTACAATAGCCGAATCCCCATCAATGAAATCAAATCCAGCTTTTTTCATTCCAGCTTTGAAATAATTGGTATTCCACTCCAATTGATCGCGTAATTTTGTGTCTTTCTGCAACAACTCAAACACTTTCAATGAAGCACCTACAATCATAGGAGCTAGTGAATTGGAGAATAAATACGGACGAGAACGTTGTCTCAACAACTCAATAATCTCTTTTTTACCCGTTGTATATCCCCCCATAGCACCACCTAATGCTTTTCCTAAGGTTCCTGTAATGATATCTACACGACCCATAACTTTTTTCGCTTCAAGCGTTCCTTTTCCCGTTGCTCCGATAAATCCTGCCGCATGACATTCATCTACCATCACTAAGGCATCGTATTTATCCGCTAAATCACAGATTTTATCCAAAGGCGCTACCAAACCATCCATGGAGAACACCCCATCTGTTACGATAATTTTAAAGCGATGTCCCGCTTCATTTGCTTTGATCAACTGTTGCTCTAAATCAGCCATATCGTTATTTTCATAACGGTAACGCGCTGCCTTACACAAGCGAACCCCATCAATAATAGAAGCGTGGTTTAAGCTATCAGAAATAATAGCGTCTTCTGCTCCTAATAAAGGTTCAAAAACTCCTCCATTAGCGTCAAATGCCGCTGCGTATAAAATAGTATCCTCTGTGTCATAGAAATTAGCAATCGTAGCTTCTAATTGTTTGTGGATATCTTGTGTTCCACAGATAAAACGCACAGAGGACATACCAAACCCATGGGTATCTAGTGTGTCTTTTGCCGCCTGTACTACCTCTGGATGTGAGGATAGTCCTAAATAGTTATTCGCACAAAAATTCAATACTTTTTCTCCTGTAGAAACTGTAATCTCTGCTCCTTGTGGCGAAGTAATAATTCTCTCTTTTTTAAATAAACCATTGTCTTCAATCGACTTCAACTCTTGTTGTAAATGGTCTTTAATTTTTCCGTACATACTTACTCTTTTTAAGCGTTAACTATACTCTTTTACAAATGTATTATATTTAAGTCATCCTCTCCCATATATAAAATAACTTTTTTAACCACGACATAGCCCATCGCAACTAAGGAGTTTTCGTATTTCTCCAACTGTTTGATGTACTTTTCTTCTGGCTTTCCCGTTTTATAATCCAACAAATAGGCCTGTTGCTCTTTGATCACCACCCGATCGGGAATGAGGTTATGTTGGCTTTTACCGATAATCATTCGCTCATTATATACTACTCCTCCAGTGAAGAAGACCTGTAAATCGGGATGGCTGATAATTTTTTCGATCGCTCCTTTGAAGTTATCTTTTTCACTTTCTACAATGAGCCCCTCTTCTAATGCACGCTCAATCGCTGCATCGACATCCTGATCTGTCTGAATAAACGACATAATTCGGTGGGTAATATTCCCATAAGCAATCGCCTCTCCCACTTGGGTATCCCACATCAAGGCTTCGCGCTCAGCAATTTTGATATCATTAAAATTAAACAGGGTTTCCACACTGTGAATCAACTTATTTTGTCCCAAAGGAGCTTCACTTGGTACAGACAGGCGTTGGGGTTGACCAAATTCATATACTTCTACCTCCTCCTCATACACTCCTTGCGCACGTAAATAGTGAATAAAAAAACGAGACATATTGTTTTTATATGCGCCATCTGCTTTCATATCGCATGTTGTAATAATATGCAATTGCTCTTCTGCACGCGTTAACGCTACATACAACACATTGATGTTATCCAAAAGCTCTTCCTGTTCTTTTTGGGCGTATAATTCTTCTGCAAGTACACCGTATTCTTTCACTTCTCTCTTTGCATCTACCAAGGCTTTGGGCAATTCGATCCCCGTGTCATCTTCGTCAAACTCTACCCATAATTTATCGCGATTGGATCGGTCGTAATCCTCTTCTGCAAATGGAAAAATAACAACGGGAAATTCCAACCCTTTCGATTTGTGGATCGTCATCAGCTGAACGGCATTCTTTCCTTCGGGTGTAGGAATGCTAAATTTGTGGTTGTTCTCTTCCCAATACAAGATAAAATCGCCAATGCCATATTGATTCTTGATGGTGCGTTCTAATACAATATCCATAAAGTAGAGCACATAAGAACTTGTTGCTTGTGCCGGAAAAAATGCGCGAACGATAATCTCAACCGCTTCATACAGCGATTTCTTTCGACATTGATCAAAGGAGATATCAATATCCTTCGTCCCTAACCACTCTTCCAAACTTGCATCAGATGTATGACGCAAACCTTCTTCAATAAAGTCGTGAACCGCTTCTTGCTTTCTTTTATTTGCGATATAGTACAACAGGAGTGATTTCGACTCTTTGTCTTCTTTGTTGCGGATATAGCGCAACACATCCATAATCAGACGTACTTCTGTAGCATGGCTAATCAACAGTGAATCTGAAGAGAGAATGGGAATTTCCTGTTCCGTTAAATAATTGGCTAACGCAATACCATGGGCGCGTTTGCGCGTTAACACAACAATATCGCTATATGAAAACCCCTGCGTTTTACACTTGTTGATCGTAGCCAAAGTTGCCTCTAAATACAGGCGTTCTTTATCTACTTCATTTTCCTTGTCAATCAAACTTTCGTCTAAAAACTGTACCTTGACATAACCACCTTCTTTACTATTGGTCTCTTGGTGGCTTTGATTTTCGTAAATGTGCTTGTAATCCTCTTGGGTAAAAAAACTAGCGATTTCTTTGAAGAAGCTATTGTTGAAGTGGATCACCTCAGCATAACTGCGGTAATTTTTTCCCAATACCACCACTTCCTTATCTGGATTCGAAAAGGGATTGTCGTCTTTACTCAAGGCAATAAATTGTTCTGCTTTTCCACCGCGCCAACGGTAAATAGATTGTTTAGGATCTCCCACCAACATTAGGCTTCCCTTTACGCCAAAATCTTCCCCTGCTAGCGCATTGTCAATCAAAGGCACTAAGTTATCCCATTGCATGACGGAAGTATCCTGAAACTCATCAATGAAAAAATGACGGTAACGTTCACCTAATCTTTCGTAAATAAAAGGTGCGGGTTGGTGTTGAATTTCGTTGTGAATAATCGCATTAAACTGACTAATCGACAACATATTTTTTTCTTCCTGTATATTTTGCATCTCAATACCCAAAATATTCAGCAGCGATAAAGGCGTAATATTCTTTAAAAAAGCTTGATAAAACAAGCGTTTAGCCAATACTTGATAGACAACTGCCAATTGCTTGAGCACTTCTGGTAGAAGTGCCTCGATGGTATCGCGATCTTTGGCTGCTTTGAGGATGGCAATTTCGTCAAATTCGACGTATTTTCGCTGGGTACTTTTATCGGTATTGTTGATAATTGCCAAAAGGTGATTGGGAAATGTTCCCCTTGAAAAGGATTTCATATCCACTCCTTTGTCAATCAATAGATCCCAGATAGCCTGTCCTCTTTGTTGGGTTTCTACGGTTAATTCTTCAATCTTTTGGCGCAAATAATCACGCGTTCCCATAAAATCCTGTAGGGTTTTCTGATCAAATAAGGCAATCTCCTCTCGGTTATTTTCATTCAGCAACAAGGCGCCCATTTCTTTCAATTCTCGAGTAATATCCCAGCTTTTGTCGTTGTCTGCCTTGTCGATCGAAAAATCAATCAACACTTTGGTCAACGCTTGATCTGTACCCGCTTTTGCGATAACAGAGTCAACCGCTTCCTGTAGCAATTCATCCGAATCCAATGACACTTCAAAGCTCATGGGTAAATTCAAATCAAAAGCAAAAGAACGAATGACTTTATGGGTAAATTTATCAATCGTGGAAATGTCAAAAGCCGCGTAATTGTGAATAATATGCTTCATAATACGCGCAGATTTTTCCTTAATCACCCCTTCTTTCAATCCTGTTTCTTGGACAATTTGCTCCAACATGGGCTGAAATCTCTTCTCCGTTTCTTTTTGAGCAAATGCATACAAGCAGGAGAGAATTCTATTTTTCATCTCCGCTACTGCTTTATTCGTAAAGGTAATTGCCAAAATTTTTCGATACGCATCATCGGATCGATCCTCTAAGACAATTTTCAAATATTCTTTTACTAATGTATGTGTTTTTCCTGAACCCGCAGAAGCGTTATACACTGAAAATGAAGCCCTTTCCTCTCTAACCATCAAATTATACCTTAACTTATATTAACCCCTAAGATCTTTTATATTCCACAGAAAATCCCTAAATTTGAATAAAAATAACACTAATCTTTAAATAATACGAATTATGGCTTTCGAATTACCACAATTACCTTATGCGTATGACGCATTAGAACCACATATTGATGCTCGTACAATGGAAATCCACCATACGAAACACCACAATGCTTATACAACGAACTTAAATGCAGCTATCGCTGGTACAGCATTAGAAGGAAAAACAATCGAGGAGATTTTAACAAACCTTGATATGTCAAATGGTGCAGTTCGCAACAATGGTGGAGGTTTCTATAACCACAACTTATTCTGGACGGTAATGAGCCCGAATGGTGGTGGTGAGCCAACAGGAGAATTAGCAGATGCAATCGCTAAGGATTTTGGTTCATTTGCAAACTTCAAAGAAGCTTTTGCAAAAGCAGGTGCTACGCAATTCGGTTCAGGTTGGGCATGGTTATGCGTAAAAGACGGTAAATTAGAAGTATGTGGTACACCAAACCAAGATAACCCGCTTATGCCAGGTGTTGCTTGTGGTGGAACGCCAATCTTAGGAATGGACGTTTGGGAACATGCATACTACTTAAACTACCAAAACAGACGCCCTGACTATATTGCCGCTTTCTTCAGCGTAATTAACTGGGCTGAAGTTGCTAAGCGATATGCAGCAGCTAAATAAGACATAAAGAGTTCACTCTTTACATAGTAAAAAGGGAAGTATCATCGATATTTCCCTTTTTTATTTGAAACTAGAACTATTCACTCGTTTTACTTCTAATGTTATACTTCTTTCCCCTACCTACTTCCCCTATTTTTTTGTAATTTCCCTTCCTATTACACCTAACCTTTTGAAGACATGCAACTAGACTTCGAACCCGAAAGCAAAAGACACAAATCAAAACGAAACTACCTCATTATTGGTTTAAACATCCTGATGCTCTTTAGCTTGATTCATTTTTTACCCTATGAACCTCAAGTAAATAAAGGTCTTGCCCTGCTTGCCTTTGTTGCTGTCTTATGGTTAACAGAAGCATTGCACGTAACAACTACCGCTGTTTTTGTTCCCGTTCTCGCGATTGGATTGGGACTAACAGATGTTCAACCCGCCCTTGTTTCTTTTGCAGATCCGAACATCTTTCTATTCTTAGGCGGTTTTGTACTCGCAGGAGCTTTACACGTGCAAAAACTTGATTTGATCATCGCTAGTAAGATTATGTATCTCGCAAAAGGAAGGCTCTCTTATGCCATTCTTTATCTCTTTCTCGCTACAGCCATTCTATCCATGTGGATTAGCAATACAGCTACCGTAGCCATGATGCTGCCCTTAGTTACAGGAATATTGAGTCAATTAGATAAATCACATTACCGAAATACTTATGTATTTGTGTTGTTGGGAATTGCTTATAGCGCCAGTATTGGCGGTATGGGAACCATAGTTGGAAGTCCGCCCAATGCCATTGTTGCCTCTCAACTCAATATTTCCTTTGCGGAATGGCTGAAAATGGGTTTTCCTATGGTTATCATACTACTCCCTTTAATGATTGCTGTCATCTATTTTGTTTTCAAGCCCAAACTCAACCTGCGATTTGAACATCAAATGGAAAACATTCCCATGAATACAGACCGTTGGATTACCCTTGGCATCTTCTTAATGACGGCTATCTGTTGGATTTTAAGTAACCAAATCAATCCCCTATTCGCGGCTTTGGTCGGATTTGAAGGCAGCTTCAAGAACTTCGATACCTTTATCGCTTTAGGCGCTTTTATTTTGATTTGTATTAGTCAAGTTTCTCGTTGGAAAGAATTACAACACAATGTCGATTGGGGCGTTTTACTTCTTTTTGGTGGGGGATTAACACTGAGTATGGTACTTAAAGAATCAGGAGCTAGCAAGGTGATGGCCGATTTATTGGTTTCTGTGATTCACGATAGTTCGTTTTTTATTATCAGCCTAATCGTCGCCTTTTTTATTGTATTCTTAACGGAATTCACCTCCAATACCGCTAGTGCTGCACTATTAGTACCTATTTTCTTCTCCATCTCTCAGGAACTAGGTATGCATCCACTGGGATTGTCTATGATTATCGGACTCGGTGCTTCTTGTGCCTTTATGCTTCCAGTGGCCACACCTCCGAATGCTATTGTATTTGGCACTGGTGACATTCAACAAAAGGAAAT
The DNA here is from genome assembly GCF_050522745.1 of Myroides sp. C15-4. Classification (NCBI taxonomy): domain Bacteria; kingdom Pseudomonadati; phylum Bacteroidota; class Flavobacteriia; order Flavobacteriales; family Flavobacteriaceae; genus Myroides; species Myroides sp. C15-4. The sequence continues at coordinate 79,060 of NZ_JBMVQX010000012.1, forward strand.
GATGAAAGCAGGATTTATCCTCAATATATTTTGTGCGGTAATTATCGCTGTGGTGGCTTACTTTTTTTGGTTGGGGTAAGGGATTAAGTAATAATCGCTTGTCTGATTTGACTTTCAATTTGGAACTGAACAGGCGTATAAATATCTGTTTCTAATTCGGGTGTTTCGATTGAGATAATTAAAGCGTAACGCATGGTATCATTATACCTGTTTTTAGCTTTTAAATTCTTCCACCAACCTGAGGCTTTTGGAAAAACAGCTAGTTTATTGCATTGGGCAATCTCAATCGCCATTCCTTCTATATAATTACTGTGTATAGACCCCTTAAACAAGGATCCATAAAACCATCTTGAATCACTATATCTTGCAACATCCTCTTCCGTTCTTTGGTATTCCTCATTCAATCTTGCTTTAAAGTTATCAAAGCTTTCCGTAGGATGGATTAACTTAAATTCTAACGCACTCGATTGATACGCATAGGATGTTGTATCCCCCTTTTCACCAGGATTAGGTTCTATAAAATAGGATAAGGTTACCTTTACTTTAACCATCGTTTCGCCTAAACTAGCCAAAACTTCTACTGGCCAGGGCAATTCATAATAGTGGATTTCATTTGTTTTAACACGTCCCTCTTCAATTCTATAAGGTTGAATCGTCTCTTCCGCAATTAATGTCAGGTAATCGGAACCACATTGTATTGCTTTTTTAAAATCAGGTATACCATATCCGAAAATTCTCAACAACTCTTGTTTACTTTTTACAGCATTTAAATCTGTTTCAAACTGTCTAATCATCTGTTCTGACCAATCAGCAGCATGGATCATAAGTCCTCGTAATGTTTCTGGCCAAGCCTCAGGATATTGTGTTTTTACTTGTGCCAGAAAATTAGACGCTAAAGCAGTTGCCGCACTTGTTGCATTAAATGTCCGAAACTGATTCATTCTTGGCAAAAATGATAGCGTTAACAATTCTAATTCATCATCTCTATCGATGCTATGCTCTTGCCTAATCACATTCCCTCCTTCAAAAACGACTTCTGGTTTTATGGGCCAATTACCCTCCCAGCTTGCAGAGGTGGTACTAAAGGGCGATAATTCATATACTTGAGCTATGGTATTGTTACTACATTATTTGAATCCGTATATGTTATTCGTTGGGTTAAATCTTCGATATACTCTTCTCGATCTAGTGTATTGAGTTCTTGTGTCCAAAAGCGATTGAGTTCTTCCGCTCTTCTTATTTCCGCAATATGATCACAGGAATTAAAAAAATGCTCTAGTTGTACTCCATTCGCTTGAATGGCAACGATTGTTCGTTCAGGAAAAAACTGTCTTACCGTACTGTATACTATATTGAAATAATCACATCGTTCTTTAATTTGATGAAATACAGCATCCGTAAAGCTTTCTTCATTTAGCGCAAACCAAAGCTCACACCATTGCATCTCTTCTTGAGGTAAGAGCATTAAATCTCCCGTCCACAAATCTTCTACTGAAGCGCGATGAACTAAAGCTATTTTGTCAATAAGTTTTTGGTGTTTTGGATTTCCAGATGACGTAAATTCAGTTAGATACTGGCTAACCTTTTTGAGTAAGGCCTCTTTCTTTTCAAATGGAATAAAAATTGTAGCCTCTTCTATCTCCTTTTCTTTTTTTATGTTTAGAAAAGCACCTCCATGACTACTTAAGGAATCTACTTCTAAGCTTTGCCCTTGCTCTCCCTTAACTGTGATGTATTCCCCTTTCCTCATTGGAATATCATGTCGAGTCGTATATTCCTTTTCCTCCTCAAATCTTGCCCATAGTTCTTGTAAACTAGTTAAAACGAGATTGCCTTGTTTTTCCTTGTCCTTTTCTGGAAGTGGAAGTCCACTAAAACCCATTTTTGGTTTAGTGTATCCCTGAGATTCTTTGACATGCTGTACAAACAAATGCGGTTTGAAACTTTGTGACATACGCCATTACATTATAAGAGGTGATAGGTCTGCTTTCGATCTTTAATCATTTGCAAGAGTAATTTTTGAGAAACGATGGTTTTATTATCCAAGATAATTTCTTTTACCGCATCATTACATGCATTGGTAATTTCTGCATGACTTAGTCCTTTGGCTTCTTCGATTATTGGCTTTAGACTATAGTCTCCTAGAAAACCATGTAATTTCAACTGAAGTAAATCTTCTATTTCTTTTGCATTGGGAATATCGTAATGAATAATATCATCAAAGCGTCTGAAAAGGGCAGAATCTAATATTTTTAAATTATTGGTAGCACCAAAAATGAGGCTTTCTGATTCATCTTGTTCTAAGAATTGCAAGAAGGCATTTAAGACCCTTCTCATTTCACCTACTTCATTATCTCGTCCTCTTTCAGCGCCTAAAGCATCAAATTCATCAAAGAGATATACCCCGCGTTTGGATACCATCATATCAAAGATTAGGCGTAGTTTGGATGCTGTTTCTCCCATGTATTTCGTCATGAGTTTATCCATCATCACGACATACAAGGGTAATTTTAGTTCTCCAGCAATGACCGAAGCGGTTGCCGTTTTTCCAGTTCCAGGTCGTCCAGACAGCAAAATTTTACTGCGATGTTTTAGTCCGTGTTTTCTAATCTTATCTCGCTCTTGATACTCCCGCACAATGCGAGTTAACTTCGTCACTACTTCCTCTCCTAGCACTAATTCATTGAACTGGGTCTCTGGATAAAAAACCAGCACTAAGTCACTGAGGTTAGGCTCCAACCGGATTACATTAAAAGCGTCCTTTTGTGATCGATCCACTAAGGCCTTGATTTCCTTAGCGACGACCATACTTCCCTTGCGCGCTTCATGTGCTGCCACCTGAAGTGCAATGGATGTAAATCGTTCATTATCATTTTTGTAATGCGATTCTAATAAGGATTTTATTTGCTCTGCTGTTGCCATGGTGCAAAATTACAATTTATTCTTGAAACTTAAAGATAGCGAAATCACATCAACAATTGTACCTGTTTTACGGTTTTGTTTGATGAGCTGATGGATTGAAGAGTATTATTTCTAGTGTACAAAAATCATAATCTGAAATAGTTCTAACACCATACATGAACTCATATTATTCCTCCTTCATTATTTTTCCCTTTTCTAATAAAACACCCTTATCTAACTCTATTACATTAATTAAATTCTGTAGGCTTCCCCATTTTACAGCTATGTACTCCGTTGTTGTGCAACATTTGAAACTAATAGTTTAAAAAAACAAGTAAGAAAAAGAAAACATATCGCTTATACTGCGATTAATAAACATTTTACTATTAATACAAAAAGGTAATTTCATTACCCTGCAGGTTTGTTAATTAAAAGCACTTAAACAACAACAACTTTACACCCCAAAAAAAAGCACCAATCTCTCGATCAGTGCTTTTCAATATCTAAACATTTATTCTATTAATACGGCTTCTCGTCTCTACCTTCGTAGTAGTTGATGAAGGCGCGGTTGACCACGCGATTTCCTCCTTTTGTCGGATAGTCTCCCGTGAAGTACCAGTCTCCAAGGTTCTTTGGACAAGCTTTGTGTAAGTTTTCAATCGATTGGAAAACAATTTTGATTTCTGATTTAGTTCCCTCTTCAGTTACCATTTGAGCAATCTTAGCTGAAACTTCTTCGTCTGTAAAAGGAGCATAAATCTCTTTTACGTAGTTGACAACCTCTTCATCTTTCAGCCCTACTTGTGCTTTTGATTTTTGGTACACTTCTTCTACAATGTGATACATCTTGCGTTCTTTTAGCATCTCGATAACCGCTTGAAAGGCAATTAACCCTTCTAATTTTGCCATGTCGATTCCGTAGCAATCGGGGTAACGCACCTGAGGCGCTGCCGAAACAACCACAATGCGCTTCGGATTTAAACGATCCAACATGCGGATAATGCTCTTCTTCAACGTTGTTCCACGAACGATACTATCGTCAATGATAACCAAATTATCTGTCGGTTTAATCACTCCGTACGTCACGTCATACACGTGAGCTACAAGATCATCACGACTACTGTCATCGGTAATAAACGTACGCAGTTTCGCATCTTTAATTGCGATTTTTTCTGTGCGTAATTTAACCGATAAGATCTCTTGTAATTTTTCCTCCGTTAAGGCTTCTTTGTTCTTCAAGATATCGGAAATCTTGCGTTGGTTCAAAAAGTCTTGTGCGCCTTCAATCATACCAAAGAAAGAAGTTTCTGAGGTATTGGGGATATAAGAAAATACGGAATTATCCGTATCATTTTCAATCACGTCTAACACTTGCGGAAAAATAAATTTCCCCAAATCTTTGCGTTCTTGGTAAATATCTGCATCATTACCTCTTGAGAAATATACGCGCTCAAACGAACACGCTTTTAAAGGCAGTGGTTCTAAGATTTGCTCAAAATGCACACTTGCATCTTTTTTCACGATAATCGCTTGTCCAGGGGTAAGTTCTTTAATATCTTCAAAAGGAACATTCAAAGCCGTTTGAATCACTGGACGCTCACTAGCTACCACGACAAGTTCATCGTTTTCATAGTAAAATGCTGGGCGAATTCCCGCAGGATCGCGAAATACAAAGGCATCTCCGTGTCCTAACATACCTGCCATGGTAAAACCACCATCCCAATTTTTCGATGCTCTTCTCAAGATACGCGCAATGTCCAAACGCTCGCCAATTATTGGCGAAGCCGCTTTTTTAGAAAAGCCCTCTTGTTTAATTTGGTGATATAAATCGTCGATTTCATCATCCAAGAAATGACCGATCTTTTCCATTACTGTAATGGTATCTGACATTTCTTTTGGATGCTGCCCTAAGCGAACTAAATCTTCGAATAATTCTCTAACATTCGTTAAGTTGAAGTTTCCAGCCACAATTAAATTACGGTGCATCCAGTTGTTTTGACGCAAAAAAGGATGAACACTCTCAATGCTGTTTTTTCCAAATGTTCCATAACGCACATGTCCTAAAAACACTTCCCCTAAATACGGAATATGTTGCTTTTGCAATTCGGCATTATCTGCATATTCTGGATGTGCCTCCATTTCTGCATTGATACGCCCGTTGATTTGAGCAAAAATATCCTGAATAGGCTGTGCTTTATTTGAACGCACACGACTAATATAGCGTTCACCAGGTTCCATATCGAGTTTAATACTCGCCATCCCAGCTCCATCTTGCCCTCTATTGTGTTGTTTTTCCAACAACAAGTACATCTTCTGAATGGGGAAGAACGTACTGCCGTATTTTTCTTTATAATAGGATAACGGCTTTTTTAATCGTAAAAAAGCAATTCCACATTCGTGTTGTAGTGCGTCGCTCATAGTGTGTTGTGTTGTGTGTTATCATTAAAAAAAGCCCCACGACGAGGCTTAGTATGTTGCATGTTTATTTGAGTTCAATGTCGAACTGTGTTAACATTTTAAATTGCATTAATCTTTTTTTCATTTCTTCTTCTTCTAGCTGTTCCATACGCTGTGTTCCGAATTCTTCTACACAGAAGGAAGCTAAATTAGAACCAAAAATAATGGCGTTTTTCATACATTGAAAAGAAATACTACCTCTTTCTGTCAAATAGCCCACAAACCCTCCAGCAAATGTATCACCAGCTCCTGTTGGATCGAATACTTCTTTTAAAGGTAAAGCTGGAGCAAAGAAAACATCTTTTCCTGCAAACAACAGCGCTCCGTGTTCTCCTTTCTTAATTACAACGTATTCAGGTCCCATCTGATGAATCACTTCCGCAGCTTTCACTAGAGAGTATTCTCCAGACAACTGACGGGCCTCTTCATCGTTGATCGTAATTACATCAACTTGCTTCAACACTTCTTTCAATTCATCTAAGGCGCAATTCATCCAGAAATTCATCGTATCTAAAACGACTAATTTTGGTTTTTGTTCTAATTGTGCCAAAACGGATTGCTGAATAGCAGGATGTAAATTACCTAGCATCACCACATCAGCCTTCTTGAAATTTTCAGGAACCACAGGTTTAAAATCCGCTAATACATTTAATTGTGTATCTAAGGTATCTCTCGCATTTAGGTCATTGTGGTATCTACCACTCCAGAAGAAGGTTTTACCTCCTTGAACCACCTCTACGCCTGTTGTATCTATTTTCTTACTTTGTAGTAAGGCTAAATACTCTTTAGGAAAATCATCCCCTACTACAGAGACTATGGCTGATTCTACCTCAAAATGAGAGGCAGACAATCCTATATATGTAGCAGCACCTCCTAATACGTTGTCCGTTTTCCCGAATGGTGTTTCTATATTGTCAAACGCCATCGTTCCGACGATCAATAACTTGTTCATATTTTTGGAAAAGAAATAAGATGCAAATATATAGCATTCCTGTTTTTAGACCAAAAATTAATCTTCTTTATTCTAAAATTAACTTATAGTCAACACCTTACACATCAAGTCTTCCCATTTATTCTTATATACAAGAAGCGAAAACTAACCTATTTTTCTAGTTGTGAAGCACATATCCTGCCTTCAGTGAGCAACGCCCTCCTAGTTTTCTACTACCTACCTGACCCTATCCTTTGTATTTCCTTATCTTTTGTAAGTAGTTTCCCCTAGCATGCTCCAAGTCTCCCTCAACAATCCTTCGACAAAAGCCCCCTCAACCAAAGGAAAGTCGAAGGAAAGTCGAAGGAAGGTCGAAGAATGATCAGTGAATAATCAAAAGAGGCCTCCATATGCCAATTCCAAAACAGCCTTGTTATCATATCGTTTACTCTTTTTTAAACAAATTACATTTATTTAAAAAAAACGCATTTCCCCATTTTTTTCGAATTGTTAAATCTCAAAACAATGAACCAAATAAGCACACTAACGACCTAATGTTACAGGCTTTAACACTGATTTA